>CAZWVS010000240.1:0-2678 GCA_964636935.1 uncultured Clostridiaceae bacterium | reverse complement strand
CCTACGGCAAATGCTCCAAAGCACTCCCGGGTCTGAAAAAAAGCCTGGAATGGTTGTATGAGGTGGACTCTACGGCTCTGCAAACTGCACTGAAACACCTGGATGACGGCTATAGACGTTTCTTTAAAGGTCTAAATGACAGACCACGTTTCAAAAGTAAAAGAAACCCTGTACAATCCTAGCAAGAATATAATAAAACAGTGTCTTATTGATTAAGGAAAAGCATCGCGTTTGACAATAAGAAGCGGTATTAGTATAATAGTAACAAAAAGGAAGAAGAATACTTCAGAAATGTTATATAAGGAGGTGAAGGCATGAATGTATATGAATACCTTAAAGAGCAATATCGTGAAAACGAGCCGATATTTGTCAAGGACTTAAAAATTAAAGGCGTTTCCTATGTCAATATAAGGCAGCAGTTGAAAAAACTGACTGATGCAAATCTTTTGAAACGGTATGATTTCGGTATTTATTTTATACCTAAGAAGAGTATATTTCGTTCAGACTCCCAGCTGTCAAGGGATAAGGTGATTGAGAAAAAATACCTGAAATCAAATGATGATTATAACGGTTATGTAAGCGGTGTCATGTTTGCGAACCAGATTGGCATTACCTCACAAGTTCCAATGGTATATGAAGTTGTTTCAAACAGAGCAACGAAAGATTATAGGGAAACAGAGCTTGCAAAAACAAAGGTTGTGATCAGAAGACCTAGAACCACAGTTAATAATAGTAATTATAAGACCCTGCAGTTTCTGGATTTATTGAAGGATATCGATGATATTTCAGAAGTATCAGGTACTGAATTAAAAAAAGTAATAGCTCAATATATGAAAAAAGCTAATATCGAATCCGGGATGTTGGAACAATATATAGGTTTATATCCGGATAAGATTTTTAAAAATATGTACGAGACAGGAATTTTACATGGATTATCTACACAATGAAAAAGAGCGGTTTGAACAGGCAATTAATATTGCGTCTTATCAAACGGGGTTACTGGCACAAGCAATAGAGAAGGATTACTATGTTACGATGATTCTTCGCTTACTTTCGAACAAGGTTCCCTTTCTTGTATTTAAGGGGGGGACATCCCTTTCAAAATGCCATGGCGTTATAAACAGATTCTCGGAAGATATTGATATAACAATTGACGCATCCATTTCCAGGGGGCAGAAGAAAAGACTAAAAGGCGCAATCAAAGAAACTATCACAGAGTTGGGGCTGATAATTCCCAATATTGATGAGACCCGGAGTGGTCGTAATTATAACAGGTATGAAATTGAATATGATACAGTTTTGCTATCTGTTGATGAAAGTTTATCGCTGAAGGTGCTGCTTGAAGTATCATTTACGGCATTTTCATTTCCAACGGTTGTAATGCCTGTAACAAACTATATAGGTAAGATGATGGAAACAGAAGCACCTGAGGTAATTGAAAAATATAACCTTGGTTCATTTGAAATGAAGGTTCAGGGAATAGATAGAACACTTGTTGACAAGGTCTTTGCTATCTGTGACTACTATCTGGATGATAAGGTCGAAAAACATTCCCGCCATCTATATGACATTTATAGGCTGCTGCCTATCGTTCCACAGAATGATGCCTTTAAGCAGCTAATAACAAGTGTGCGTGAAATCAGAAAACCATACCAGGTTTGTCCTTCGGCACAAGATGATGTTGATGTGAGTAGACTCTTGGAGAAAATCATTCAGGAAAAAGCATATAAAAGAGACTATGACGAACTAACTATGAAATTGATAGCAGAAACAAAACCTGTTTCATATGAAGTTGCCATTACAGCGATTGAAAGAATTGCCAAAAGCCACATTTTTGGAAATTAGACCTGATTGAAAAGTGACCCGGGGTTCATTTGATAAAACAAACATGATTGCCGTTATTTGCAGGTATGGAAGACAAATTGGAATGTATTAGAACGGATAATCCGTTGATTCCGCAAGATACCCCGCAAGAAGACACCTAAAATCGAAAGATAAGAGTGTTTGGTCTGGTTTTTTAAGATTAACCCCTAGGGGTTAATCTTAAAAAATTACACCTGCAGGTTAAATTTAGGCGTTTTTTTACCTTTAAAAAATAACGATTGATATTTATTGGAGGTTGGGATAGAATAAATAACAGGTGATATTTTATGCAGTATAAAAAAGATGAAGTTAAAAAAAGATTGATTGAAGCGGGGGAGGAGGAGTTCTTCCTATATGGCTTTAGCGGTTCGTCAATCAGGAGAATTGTGAAGTCCGCAGGTACAACCATAGGCAATTTCTACAATTACTATATAAGTAAAGAAGAGCTGTTTAACGAAATTGTGGGAAGTGAATTGCAACGGTTCGAAGGCTTTATAAACGGCCATGAGGATTTGGATGACACCAAAACCCTTTTGAGTGTTCATGATGCAGCGTCGTGGTATAGCCTCATAGAGGCGAACACCGATGTTTTCATGCCTGTTTTTAACAGGCGGTTTTATATTCTTTTGGCATGCAGCGAGGGAACGGACCTGGAAGGGTCACGCGAAAAGGTGCAGGAATTCATAAAGGAGCATTTTCTCGGCCATGTGGCACAAAGCGATTTGAAAATGGGGAATGTGAATGAAACCGCCGATGTGCTTTCCTATGAATTCATAGAAGGGATACTTTATATAATAAAAAACCATGGCGACACG
>CAZWVS010000239.1:0-2692 GCA_964636935.1 uncultured Clostridiaceae bacterium | reverse complement strand
GAACACCTTGCTTATGGTTCGGTTTTCATCGATTATGAAAGTCGAACGTATCATTCCTTCTTTCCTTTTACCAAACGCTTTTTTCATGCCCCAGGCTCCGTATGCCTTGGCCACTTCGTGATCGGTGTCCGAAAGCAAATGGAAGGGAAGGTCGAATTTTTCTCTGAATTTCTCATGCGACGCCTTGTCGTCCGGACTTACACCCAGCACCACGGCCCCTTCTTCAAGTATGTCGTCATAGACATCCCTGATCCCCTTTGCCTCGATTGTGCATCCGAGCGTGTTATCCTTCGGATAAAAATAGAGGACAACTTTCTTCCCGTTGAAATCATCAAGTTTTATTGTGTCGCCGTTATGGTCTTTAAGTTCAAAAGCAACGGCCTTGTCTCCTTCTTTAAGCATTGTCAACACTCCTTTTAAATATAGTCATATGTTTCTTTTACCCCGTCAGGGGCTTTTATATCAGGACGCTGCCATAGGCGTTTTGCCCGATAATTGCATTATTTTCAAATTAAGCTTGTGCTTATTGCATTTATAGGGTATAATTCTCGTTGTGAGGGTTATTGACCCTCATCCGGTTAAACCGAAATGGGAGGCCGGACGAAAAATTGTTGAGGATATTCGCTTGGCGGAGAACAGCTCATGGGAATTGGATGGTTTCATACTTACCCTAGGGAAAGGTTTCTACACATCGACATTTACCACAACAATAGAATAATTTGTACAAGAAAGAGGTATTAACATGTACGAGGATAAAACATTGAGATGTGAAGAATGCGGAAATAATTTTGAATTTACCGTTTCTGAACAGGAATTTTACGCAGAAAAAGGGTTCTCAAACGAACCCAAAAGATGTCCTGACTGTAGAGCAGCCCGTAAGAGAAACCGTTACAGTGGCAGCGGAGACCGTCAGATGTATGATGCAGTGTGTGCGGAGTGTGGAGCGGATTGCAAAGTTCCCTTCAAACCAACCGGTGAACGCCCTGTTTACTGCAGCGATTGTTTCAAAGCAAGAAGGAGCAACTATTAATAGTTGAACCCTTGACAGAAAGACAAATGATTTGACCCCGTTTTACGGGGTCATTTTTTTTAGCTTGTCATTCCGGAGCTTATCCTTTTCATCTTTATAGCTTGTCCTTCCGGAGCTTATCTTTTTCATCTTTTCCAAACCGGGTGTTTTTCTTCTTTTGCCTTTGAAATCAATAGTTTTCTGCTTTTTTTGTTTGTCCGGCATCCTTGAAAGCGACGTCCTTTACACATTTAAAACTCCGCCATCCGGCGCTTTTGCACCGGTCCGGCTTTTCCCGGCTGCGGCCGTTTGCTTCCGGGTGTTTTGTGATAGAATGGTTTTACGGTAAAGGGAAGTTTATGACATATCGGGAATTTGCCGGGAGGTTCGATGAAAAAGGTTTTTACCGCACTGTTCATAATGATAATCGTTGCAGTTGTCCTGGGCTCTTTGTTTGCAATCGGCACCCGCATGGGTTATTTTGCAGTGGATGCGCATATGGCCGGGGCGGGCGGTTCACCGGAACCGGCAAAAAGCCCGGTTGAAGGGGAATCCTTCGTTGCCGCTATTAAAAACGAACTGCGCCATAGCGAAAAAACCGATATTGTCCCGGGCGACGATTATGTGAAACTGAAGGTTTATGTCAAATATTTCCCGGATATAACCATGTCCTATCCCATATATTTGAACCCCTATGAAGTAAAAGGCTATATCGACAAAGGTTTTTTCGCTCCAAGATACCACAGCCTGTCCCGGGAAACACTCCTGCAACTTTATTATTCCCCCAATGCCAAAGTTCATTTGGAAAACGGTGAAAACTTTGCTTTAAGCGCTGAAGAATTTCAACATTTGCTGGATTCGCTAAATGCCACAACCGATTCAACCCTGCAGCCGCAGGACATGAAAACCTGCAGGATCGAGTCCCTTTTAAACTCAGGCCTACATCTGGATTTCGAACTTGCCCTGGTTCCCGAAAACAATGAAGTATATGCCGTCGTTTCCGATGACATATATTCCCTGGACAGCGATTTTGCCGTTGTTTTTCTTTCGAAGGATCCGGTTTTCGACGCATATGCTAAAAACACCCGGCCTGTCCCCGATTTTGAATTGGTTTCACCATCCGATTCGATTTCATCTGCCGTCACCGGGGAATGGGTTTTTGTCAAACCTTCCGGAGAAACGCGGACACAGACAATATCAAATGATTCCGAACCCGGCCCGTATGTTATTGAACCCGGCGCCACCCTTTCATATGGGGCGGAAAGCGACCGCTTTCCCGACAGCCTGACTTTGAAGGAAATTATAAATGGGTCTGAAACAATACGGGTCGACCTGCTTGAAAACACACACACCGTACCCCGTTCGGAAGGTTTTGTGGAATATGTTCTCGAGGCGGTCTATGAACCGTCCGCCGTTTTCCCCGATTACGGCGCCATAACGAAAAAATATTTGTTCGAAGTGAATCTCCCCTCTGAAAGCCGCATGGTCTATGATGAAGTAAGACCCGGGGATGTGCTTGCGTTTTTCATTGATTTCGCCGACGAAGGTGAAAGTTTTGAAATTGAAACCAATCTGGGCGGATTCCACGGAAATTTTTCTCCCTATAAGGATAAAATGATTATTTATGTTCCCGTCAACTGGTGGACACCGCCCGGAGAATACTACGCTAAAATCTATAAAAAC
>CAZWVS010000238.1:0-2718 GCA_964636935.1 uncultured Clostridiaceae bacterium | reverse complement strand
ATGTGCCGGCAAGGGGACTAGGATGCAGTCCAAGGACACACACAAGGTGTGCTTTGACATAGCGGGCAAGCCCGCTATTTTGCATGCCATGGAAAGATATGGTTTGGCCGGTTTGGATAAATACACACTTGTTGTGGGAAGTATGGCTGAACAGGTCATGGATACTGTTTCCGGTGTATATTCGGGTGTCAATTATGCTTATCAAAAAGATGCGCTGGGTACCGGTAATGCGGCCCGTGTGGGTTATGAGTCAATATGTGACTGCATAGGTGATACACCTGTTGTTATAACTATGGGGGACAAGATAGTATCTCCAAAGGTAATGGATTCACTTGTTGAGAAGTTTATTGAAGAGGATCTTGATCTTTCTTTCATGGTGGGGCCAAGGGAGTTCAATGATTCAGGGGGGCACATAGTAATAGACAATGATAGGGTTATGGGCATAGTGGAGAGCCTTGATATAAAGAAGGCTAAACTGTATAAAACCATAATGGGTCAGCTTGAGGATGAGAAGTTTTTCAAGATGGATCCTGAAAAAGAGATAGAGAACATATCCAGGGATATAATTTCTTCCGAAAGAAAAAGAAAAAAAATAGTGGAGCAGATGGAGGCCATACTGGGGCATATAAAGAGGGGGGAGAAGGAAGCTGCCGTTTCTTTGTTAAGTGAAAACTCTGTAATAAGGCTGGGCGGGGATTTGTATGAGCCCGAGGAGCTTGAAACGTGTGAATATGTGAACCAGGCGGTTTACATATTCAAGCCCTCGGCTTTGGAATACGGGCTTTCCCGTATGAAAAACGACAATGCGGATAAAGAGGAATATTTGACGGAGGCTGTAAACGCCATATGCACCAATTCCGATTACAAGGTTTCCGTACTGGTTAACAAAGACAGGGAAAACGTCCTTACATACAACAATGTTGTAGAGCTTTTAAGGGTTAAAGAGATAATCACCGGTATTGAAGACGAGTGCAAGTTATCCTTTAGGGAATACAAGCCGTTGGATGAATGGATGGATATATTTGAGAACATGCCTTCCAAGCTTCATAAGGCGATGGTTGAGATATATGGCAACAATGAAGACATGATAGGTGAAAAAAGACTTGAGTATCTTCGGGTTTTATCGCACTTTAAGGAAAAGTACGGCTCCGACAGGAAGGTTCTTATATCCCGCGCTCCGGGGCGCATCAACCTGATGGGCAGGCATGTGGAGCACAGGGGCGGCAATGTAAACGTAATATCCATAGACAGGGAGGTCATATGTGCGGCTTCACCCAACAGCAGTTGTGTGAACATCACCAATGTGTCCCCTGATTACATGGACAGGTCCTTTTCAATAGAGGATCACTTTAGGAATGTTAACTGGGACGACTGGCTTGGGTATCTGGAGTCCGAAGAGGTTACAGAGCTTATAACCCAAAACCAGGGGGACTGGCTCAATTATGTGAAGGCGCCGATAATAAGGCTGCAGTATCTGTACAGGGACAGGGAGATCACGGGTATGGACCTTGCATATAACGGGAACATACCCGTAGCTGCGGGGCTTTCCAGTTCCTCTGCTGTTGTTGTTGCAACGGCGGAAGCTGCCGTTGCCGTGAACAACCTTGATGTAAGTCCGCAGAAGTTTGTTGACCTGTGCGGCGAGGGCGAGTGGTTTGTAGGTTCCCGGGGAGGTGCCGGCGACCATGCGGCAATGAAGTTCGGACAGAGGGGGTATATAGCCAGCCTTGGTTTCTTCCCCTTCGGTTTTAGAGGGGCCGTTAAGTTTCCAAAGGGGTATAAGTTGCTTATAGCCAACTCATATATAAAGGCCAACAAGACCACCAATGCAAAGGATCTGTTCAACCAGAGGGTGGCTTCCTATGAGTTCGGGCTTATGATGATAAAGGATAAATATCCTTTATTGAAAGACAAGCTCAAGCACCTCAGGGATTTGAATCCGGAGAATCTGGGTGTGGCACCCAGTTTCATTTATTCAATGCTAAAGGAGCTTCCCGACAGTATAAGCCCTAACAGGCTGTTTGACGTCATTTCCCTGGAATACCATAAGGATATCAAAAGAATCATTAAAAGCCACAGCAGGCCTGATCAATACCTGATACGGCCCGTCATATTGTACGGTGTAGCGGAATGCAGGCGGTCTTTTGTATGCAGGGGGCTTTTGGAGAAGGGTGATTTCGATAGGTTCGGACAGATGATGTATGTAAGTCACGAGGGGGACCGGGTGGCAAGGCTTACAGATAATGGAGAGATGACACCTTGTGAGTACGACATATCCGACGAAGTGCTTGATTCCCTCATTGCCGATTTGAAAAGCGAAGATGTTGAGCGGGTGGAACGCGCCCAGCTGGAAAACCAGCCGGGCGGTTATGCGTGTTCAACACCTGAAATAGACTTCATTGTGGATACTGTCAAGGGTATGGTGGGTGTATTGGGGGCACAGTTGTCTGGCTTGGGGGCTGTGTGATGATACTTGCAAAAGATGAGGCGGTGGAGGATGTTGTGGCAAAGCTAATGGAGCAGTACTACGAAAAAAACGACCTGGAGACGGGCATTACGGTCAGTGTGCCGGTGAAGGGGTCCGGGTTGATCGGGGTTTAGAAGTGAAAACTGTTTGCAAGACATTTGTTTTGATGTTGATGAGCTGCATGAAAAATTGTTCTATCGTTCCAGGGTGATAAATGACATTGATGAATTCAAAAGAGTGTCAGACCTTAT
>CAZWVS010000237.1:0-2734 GCA_964636935.1 uncultured Clostridiaceae bacterium | reverse complement strand
ATGGACCATGTTGCGGATCCATGTTGCGTCCGCTGTCATATATTGTATTTACGTAGCGAGGTTCCATTCCTGTAATGTTATCAACAAGTAAACTCATTAAGTCTTTGTTCAAAATATTCCTACCTCATAAGCCATCCGCCGTTCACATCCAGTGTCTGGCCTGTTATGTATCCCGCCTCTTCGCTTGCCAGGAACACAGCCGCTGCCGCGATGTCGGCAACCTTTCCGATTCCCAGAGGCACCCCTTCCGCCAATTTGCTTATCTCCTCTTCAGGTCTTGCTCTGAGCAGTTCCGTGGCGGTGAGACCCGGCGCTATGTTGTTCACGGTTATATTGTGCTTTGCGCCTGTACGGGCCAGGGTCTTGCCGAATCCGATCTGTCCGGCTTTGCTTGCGCCGTAGTGCACCGCACCGTTCATGGTTCCCTGGTGGGCGGCAAGGGATGATATGTTGATGATCCTGCCGTAATTTTTCTTCTTCATCATAATCATGGCCTGTTTGCTGCACAGGAATGCTCCGTCCAGATTTATCCCCATTATCTTTTTCCAGTCTTCATAGGAAGTGTCAAAAATGTCCTGGTTTATATTTGTGCCTGCGTTGTTTACAAGGATGTCGATACCTCCCCATTCACGCCGTATGATGTCAAACATGCTTTGCACATCATACTCATTTGATACATCGCATTTTATGCATAGGGGCTTCTTGCCAAGCTTTTCAATTTCCTTGACAACCTTCAACGCCTCTTCCCGGTTGTTGGCATAGTTTACAGCGACCGTCGCCCCCTGCCTTGCAAAGGTTATTGCAATCTCTCTGCCTATGCCGCGTGAAGAACCGGTTACCAGTGCTTTTTTATCGGTTAATTCAAACATCGAACCTATTTGCCCTGTATGTGATTGACCATTTTTTTGAGCACAGTCGTATCGTTTTCGCAGAATATGGAGCAGCCGATTGCCGCTATGGCATGTGATTTCCCGCATTCTTTTAGCATTATGTCGGCATTTTCGTTCAGTGCATCCAGTGACATGCGATTTACCTTCAACTGGTCCATGCCCCCCATTACGACTTTACCCGTCCTGTCCTTAACTTCCTGCAACGACGGGTTCCTGTCGCTGCGGTCGGCAAAGGAAATAACGTCTACGGGGAAGTCTTCAATGCCTTCCGTATATATGTCCTGTCCGCATATGTGAAGGATGTTGAACTTGGAGACATCTTTAATTGCGTTTAATATTTTGATTGCCTGTGGTTTGATGAATTTTTGGTATGTCTCGTAACCTCCAGGAACCAGTTCGTCGCTGCCTTGAATCGCAAGAAAAACGCCATCCGCACCCGCGTTCACGGTCGCCTTCGTGTATTCGATATCGAAATCGCACACCCTGTCCAGGGCTTCAAGCAGCTCTTTTTCACAGGTCTGCGTCAATCCATACTGGTATTCACCGCACAAGTGGCGGACAAGCTGCTGCCATGGATCGAACAACGTGTCGATAATGTATACCTCGTCGCCCACCTCTTTTGCTATTATTTCGATAGCTTTTATCTGTTCCACCACTGTGTCGTCTTCAGGGGTGGCATAACCAACCTTTTTCAATCCTTGTGCGTCTTTTACCACATCGTATCCTTCCGGGTTGGGGTAATGGTAGTCATTCATGACTTTCAGCAGATCCAAATCGAAAAATTTATAGAATTTTATAATGCTGTTTGCATAATCCTCGCCCGGAGCATACTGGTTGCCAAAGTGATACCAAAATGTAAACGGCGCCCTGTCAGGCTCCTTTCCTGCCAATACTGCATCAATACGCTCTTTTTTATTCATGACCTTCTCCTTAAAATATTATTATCCACTATAATTCTATTTAATTTGCGTGATATTTTCAATTACATAAAACTTTATATATGTGGACATTTCTATCAAATCTAAATCGGGCAAACTAAAACAGCTCGTCAAGCAATATGTAATAATCCAGCTTCTCCTGATTCAGCGGTATTCCTATTTCCTCCAAAAGCAACCCGTCATACTTGTCGGTTTTGAAATTGTGCCATAATGACCTTATGCAAAGCGCCACATCCTGCCAGGGATCCGCCACCCCGGCCCTTCCCAAGTCAATGAATCCGGTTATTTTGCCGTCCTTCGCCAGGATGTTGGGAAGACAGTAGTCTCCGTGTGTGAAAGCTGTTTCTTTGCTCTGAGGAATGTTTTTGCTCAGGTGGATCAAAAGCTCTTCAGGGGATGAAAAAGGGTTGTTCTCCTCCCAGTCGTCCATGTCCACAATACCCTTTTCGATATTCATCTTTGCATCTTTAAGTTTTTTGTCGATTCCGTTGTATATCGGGCATCCGCTTATGTCCAGGCTTCGAATCATGTTGAGCCCCTCGGCGAGCAAACTGACGGCGAGCTCCGGGTTTCGCAAATATTCATCGTCGCACAGCATCTTTCCGTCAAGCCCTGTCACAAGTAGATAATCGAATTCGTCATTTTGAAACCATTCAATTATTTCAGGTACCGGGAGTTTTCCTTGCAACCACAGCATGTTGTTGTATTCGACCTCAAGCTCACCCTGTTTTTGCTCTATTTTCAGATACAGGGTCTTCCCCGGCGAACTGTATCTATATACACTGGCTTTCGAATAGCCTATGGTTTCACGTTCACAGTTCATTCCGGTTATTTGGTTTTTTATAATGGTTGGCAATTGTTCAGTCATCTTACGCTCCCCTTTTTAGTTTTATATTTTGACGGTCA
>CAZWVS010000236.1:0-2741 GCA_964636935.1 uncultured Clostridiaceae bacterium | reverse complement strand
GTAATAAACCGTGCCGTAAAGCTGCACCCTTGAAGACTCGTGGGGAAGCTCCGGTTTTAATACTGGGTTGCCCTCGTATTTTTCAGGTTTCCCCTGTTTCCTGACAAAATTCCTCATATATTCGTATGGCAGGTCGTCGAAAAACATGAATTTTTGCGCTTTGGGCTTCATAAACTCCTCCTACAGATAATATAGCTCTTCGGATTCAAACTGTGCGTCGCTTGTGAGGTTTATGCCAAGCCTTCTGTATATTTCTTCGTCGGACGCGCTGATTATATTGCTGGTGTGGGCTTCGCAGCCCCTCAGCTCATCCATTTTGCTTAAGGCAAGCTCGGCGTTGCTTCCCTCCAACGCGCTGATGCTAAGTGCGATAAGCACCTCTTCCATGTCCAGCACCGTTTTTCTGCTGTGCAGGATTTCCTTCTTCAATTTCAAAATGGGTTGAAGGGCTTCAGGCTTTATGATGTGCAATCCGTCATCAATTCCTGCGATGTACTTGATGGCGTTTAGCAATAAACCGGAAGAGGCATTCATAAGCTCCGATCCTTTGCCGGTTATAAAGGTTCCGTCCTTTAACATGATCGCCGCTCCCGTAGCCCTGCTGCAGTTGTTTCTTCTGGCGGCTTTTTTTGCCGCTTCCCGCGCATGCCCGACAACAACCCTGTCGTCCGTGGTTAAGTTCAACCCGTCCATTATCAGATGGTTTCTCTCGGGCGTATCCTCATCCGCATTGCCTTTTTTGTATTCACACAGACTTATGAAGTAACGCCTTATTATCTCCTGTTTCGCCGCCTCCCTGCATACCTCGTCATCGGTTATACAAAAGCCCACACGATTCACCCCCATGTCCGTAGGCGACTTGTAAATCGATTCGCTGCCGGTTATTTTTTCAAGTATTCTTTTGACAACGGGAAAAGTTTCAATGTCCCTGTTGTAGTTTACCGTATATTCCCCATAGCTGTCGAAATGGTAATGGTCTATCATATTTTTATCATTGAGGTCCGTTGTAGCAGCCTCATAAGCTATATTAACAGGATGTTTTAGGGGAAGGTTCCATACTGGGAATGTTTCAAACTTCGAATACCCCGCCTGAACCCCTCTTCTGTATTCGTGGTATAGCTGAGAAAGACACGTCGCAAGCTTTCCGCTTCCCGGTCCCGGCGCAGCTATCACGACCAGCGGTTTGGTGGTTTCGATGTACGGGTTGGCTCCGTATCCGTCGTCGCTTACTATCCTGTCGACATTGGTCGGATATCCTTTTGTATGGGTGTGGGTATATGTTTTAACGCCGCGCTGTTCCAGTTTCCTTCTAAACATGTCGGCCGCTGGCTCCCCGTTATATCTGGTTATCACAACACTGTTAATGTCGAGGTCCCAGCTTCTAAGGTCGTCGATTAGCCTTAATACGTCCATATCATATGTTATTCCGAAATCCGCCCTTATTTTGTTGCTTTCAATGGCTCCGGCATAAACGCATACGATTATTTCCGCCTTTTCTTTAAGCTCCCTGAGAAGCTTGACTTTCGCATTCACATCGAATCCCGGCAATACCCTGGATGCGTGGTAATCGTAAAAAAGCTTTCCCCCGAACTCAAGGTAAAGCTTGTTATTGAATTCTTCGACCCGTTCAAGTATAAACGCAGTCTGCTCTTCAAGATATTTCTCGTGATCGAACCCTATTTTCATAATACCCCCGTTTTATGATTTCCATGTTATATAATATCAAATATACGTGCGGTTTTGGCTATGAATTTGATTAACTTCAAAAAAGCTTTTATTTTACTCCTTTTTTAATGTAAGATTATACCAGTAAAATGATTGACGGAGGTTGTTTGTATGATGACGGGGATAGAACGTGTAGCAAACCAGCTTAAAAGGAAGCCGGTTGACAGGATAGCCGTATTTGAGCATTTCTGGTCGGACACCCAGCAAAAATGGGAAGAGCAGGGCAAGATTCCTGAAAACGCCAATTTTTCCGACCTTTTCAACTTCGACATGGACCTCGTATGGCCTCTTGACATGACCGCGAATCTTGGCTTCAAGCCAGTGGTGCTTGAAGAGACCGATGAGACCATTCTGACACTCGATGGAAACGGTGCCACTTTAAGAAAGCATAAACTACACTCCTCAACTCCCGAACATGTTGATTTCTCCGTAAAAACACGGGAGGACTGGGAAGATAAGATAAAGCCTTTCCTGACACCTGATCCGAGGAGAATCAACTTTGAAAAATACAGGGAAGCCCGTGACAAAGCCCGTAAGGAAAATCGATTTTTCTTTTGTTCGGGTACTAACGTGTTCGAGCTGATGCATCCGGTATGCGGCCATGAATATATGTTGATGGGAATGGTACTCGACCCCGACTGGATCAAGGACATGGTTCACACATACAGCCGTCTCATAGTCGACTTGCAACAGATTCTTTTTGAAAAAGAAGGCTATCCCGACGGCATATGGTTCTATGAGGACATGGGGTTTAAAGAGCGACCCTTCATGTCCCCTTCAATGTATGATGAAATCATCAAACCGGGCCACAAACACACCATCGATTACGCAAAGAGCATTGACAAGCCTGTTGTAATGCATTCATGCGGATATGTGGAACCCCTGATACCCGGCATGCTTTCAGCAGGCATAGACTGCCTCCAGGTGCTTGAGGTGAAGGCCGGCATGGACCTTTTGAAAATATACAGGCAGTACGGCGATGTCCTCTCGCTTATGGGAGGCATAGATGTCAGAAC
>CAZWVS010000235.1:0-2741 GCA_964636935.1 uncultured Clostridiaceae bacterium | reverse complement strand
AGTTCCGACACCTTCCTGAATCCTGTGGTATCAAGTATCAGGGCTTATGTCATGACGGAAGACACGCCGGATCCCGGAAAAACGATTAACAAGTTTGTAGATACATTCCTGGGGGATGAGGAGGGCTACTTCATGGGACGGTTCGGGCTTGAGGGTGAAGCATACGAAATCCAAGGGGATTCCTTTGTTGCAATGAACGATGTGAATTATATGGACATAACCTATACCAACAGCAGGTACATATTCGAAAAGGGACTTGATTACAAAGACGAAGACGGAGTGGAATACTATATAGGATATCCCGAAATATATGCTACCACTCAGGAGCTTGTAGAGCGGAATATGCTTTTTGAAACACCATGGCTGGAACCTTTCCTCAATGACAGCTATTCATATGAGAGCCTTTTTTTAAAACAGATGGCGAACTTCTTTTTAAAGAACGGAGAGGTTGACATAGAAGAATTCATTGATAATTACATATCTGAAATGAAGAAGCTGGGTGCGGAGCAGGCACTTGGCGAATTGAATTCACAGTATCAATATACACCAAAGTACGGATATTGATTCGAACTGAAATCACCCGAATATTTCGTGATTCGTTGGAAGAGAAGAGGAAGTAAAGAGGAAAATGTGTTGGAATGCTACACTATTGTTATGCTGGCACAAAATCACAAAATAGTGGTAAGATAATAATGTAAATTTAATCAAAGTGATCGGGGTTTACAAATGAAAAAGCTAATAATATCCATTTTGCTTATTTCAATAACGATGTTTGGCTGCACAGGGCAGACCGAACCCGAAACCGAACCGCCTTCTCAAAGCCCGAATGCATCATCACAGGTGCCGGACCCGCAACCTCCAAGTCAAACACCGGATGTATCGCAGCCACCCGTTAACGTAGGTGCGGCAGATTTCCTAAACATCATTTACCCTGTATACAAATCCATGCAATATCACAATTTGGATGAATGGCAGGAATACATCAACGAAAAATTCGGTATAGACATAAATGTGGAATACAAGTATTTCATCCCCGAGGTAATAGACATGGCAAATGCCGTATTGTACCTTAATTTCACCCAAGGGGTATCCTACGAATACAACACACGGGTGCTTGAAATGAGCGACGATAAAAAATGTCATGAAATAGGAGCATATTACGATGCTTTGGGATGGGATGAATTCATCAATCCTGAATACAAGGACAAACTCACGGTCAACGGGAAGATTTTTGCCGTGCCGGCGGTGGATGAAATACATATAGTTCCAAGGTACTACAATCTGGAATATCTTTCCGGACTCGACATGGACATACCCCGAAACATAGACGAGTTCTATATGTATCTCAGTGCTTCGAAAAAACTGAATGCGGATGATGGCAGCTTTTATCCGATGTGCATATGGAAGCCGTATTCGTTGTTGTCCTCCTCCGATATCTTCAGGGCATACGGGGTGTATTTCAACACATACGCAAATATGACCATCACCTATAATCCGAACACGGGCTCATTTGAAGACGGCATGTTTGCAAAAGGCGTGGATGACGCCCTCTCATATGTCAGGAACCTGCAAAAAGAAGGCCTGCTCCTTTTTACCGGAAGCGGCTCATATACCAAAAGCGACGGTTCAATGGAATATCTTCAAAGTGTTGAATACGCCGATGTGAACAAAAACTTCGCCACCGAGTATGCAGTTGTTTATGTGCCCCGGAAAAACGGCTTTTTAAGGGACGGCCTGGAGGAACATCAAGGCCCGGCATATGAACATTCGGAAGGCTATTATCTCATAGGACCCAACACCGAAAACATATGCGAGGTCAGAAGCGAAATGGCTTTCTATCTTTTCCCGAAAGAAAACGACAATCTAGGGGGCACCATGGGACTCTTCAACGACATATTCACTAACGACAGATACCATGCAGATTTTAGATACGGGATTAAAGGTGAAGAATATATTATGCAGGATGACCGGATATTGCCGATAAATCCGGCTGCAGGGGCCTTCAATGATTTGAAAAGCATAAGAAAGCCCGGAGGTGCCAATGCCATTTACAATCAAAAAACCCTTGAAGTCATAATGGCGCTTGATGAGGGATTCTGGTTTGAAAAAAATGTTTTCAACCAGTTCCATATGCATACCGACTATTTCGACGCGCATTCGCAAAATGACATGGTCGATGTGCTTTTCGACGAAAACCTGACCCCGGGGGAGTCCATTGAAGAATACAGGAAGATGTTTAAAAAGGCGGGTTTTGAGAGCGAGATAAACAAAATGAACATCAGTCTGGGAGTTGTCACTGCATATGACTACGGTCAATAGAACATGCCGGCTTCATTTAGATCCTTTTTCTTTTTAAACGTCATTTGCCATATCATCTTTCTCAGTTAATTGATTCGGTCCGGCTTACCGAACCGTCCGAATCGTAATATGTCCTGACGTTGCCATCTGCTTTTTCCATCCATACCTTGACGCCGTTTTCGTAATACACCTTTTCCACCCAACCTTCGTTGTTATACCCGTAAAGCCATTCCCCGGATTTCTCGCCGGATGAATACTGGCCGAATGCATGTATGGATTCGGAAGTTGTCGATCCGGTTGCGAACGACTTGTACTCGCCGTCAAGGGCACCCATGCTGTATGTCATTATTAAGTCCGGTTGGCCGTCCCGGGTGAAAGTCTCCCAACGGCCGTCCTTTTCATCTTCCGAATAGCTTCCCCTGTATTCAAGCGGATGCCCGTCA
>CAZWVS010000234.1:0-2772 GCA_964636935.1 uncultured Clostridiaceae bacterium | reverse complement strand
ATTTTCCGTCTGTCTCCACGCGCTCAAATGCGACCATATGGTCCGTCATTCCCGAAACCGCCGCCTTTACAGCTTCACAGCCGGCTGTAAAAGCTTCTTCCACATCAATTTTCGAGCCTACATGGGCGGCGCAGCGCTGCATCAATGAAAACTCGATTCCGCGCACTTTGCATCCGAACTCATTTTTTGCCTTGTCGGCAAGCACCGCCGCGGCTCCGCCCAGCTGGGCGTGGCCGAAGGCGTCGGTTGAAAGCTCGGAACCCATTTCCGCGATGTATTTTCCCTTTGAGTCTTTGCATCCTTCGGAAAATGCAACTATCACCTTGCCCGTCTTTTCATACACTTTTCTGACGTCGCTTATGAACTTCTCCATTGTAAAGGGCACTTCGGGAAGGTAAATGAGATCGGGGCCGGCGCCTTTGTGTGCCGCAAGGGCGCTTGCCGCGGTAAGCCATCCCGCGTTTCTTCCCATAATCTCTATCACGGTTATCATCGGTGTGTCATAAACCCTTGCATCCTGATAGACTTCCATTATCGTGGTCGCCACATACCTGGCGGCGCTTCCGTATCCGGGGCAGTGGTCCGTTCCGAACAAATCGTTGTCTATGGTTTTGGGGACTCCGATGACATTGCAGTCATATCCCTCCTTTTGCAGGAATTTACTGATTTTATTGGTTGTGTCCATGGAGTCGTTGCCGCCGTTGTAGAAAAAATATCGTATATTGTATTTTTTGAAGACTTCGAGAATGCGCCTGTAATCGGAATCGTCTTTTGCGGGATCCTTGAGTTTGTACCTCACGGAACCGAGAGCCGATGAAGGGGTTGTCTTCAACAGGTCGAAAGTCCCGGGTTCCTCCTGCGCCATGTCGTAGAAATTTTCTTCGAGAATGCCTTTTATCCCGTGGGCCGCTCCGTAGACGGCGGTGATGTTGTCTTCTTTCAGCGCCTGGGTGAAAACACCCGCAGCGCTTGAGTTTATAACCGAAGTCGGGCCGCCCGACTGTCCGAATATGCATGCGCCTTTTAAATCCTTCATTGCAAACCTCCATAATAACTTAAAAATTCAGGTAAGAATATAACATATGGGAGGCTAAAAAGCAACCATGACAGGGATTGAGAAGGAGGCAAATAAGTAATATAACAAACATATATACAAGCTTGCACAAATACGGCGTGCAATAGTATAATCTAGTAGAAAAACAATTGGGATAAAGCTTCGTTGGTTTGGTGAATGCCGGTATCCGGCCTATATGGGGGGAGTTTATGGTTATAGAATGTGAAGGGCTGAAAAAGACTTTCAAAGAGACTAAGGCTTTGGATGGGTTGAATCTGAATATTCCCAAAGGGATTATCTACGGTTTGCTCGGGCCCAACGGAGCCGGCAAGACCACTTTTATCAACATAGTCGCAGGTCTGGTGAAAGCAGATTCGGGCACGCTTAGGATTGCGGGGGTGAATATGGCATCAAAAAGCGTGTCCGTTAAATCCAAAATGGGGTTTGTGCCGCAGGACCTGGCCATTTACGAGGATTTGACGGCATACGAGAACATAGCCTTTTTCGCATCCCTATACGGACTTAAGGGAAGTGAAAAAAAGGAAAAAGTGGAAAAAGCCCTTGAGTTTGTAAGCCTGTCAGACAGGAAGAAGGATTTTCCGAAAAATTATTCCGGAGGCATGAAAAGAAGGTTGAATCTGGCTTGTGGAATCTGCCATGAGCCCGATATCATTTTTCTGGACGAGCCTACTGTGGGAATAGACCCCCAGTCCAGGAACCATATAATGGAATCCATAAAACAGCTCAATGAAAACGGGATGACGGTTATATACACCACCCATTACATGGAGGAGGCCCAGACATTGTGCGACCGCATCGGGATTATCGACATGGGAAGGATAATTGCGGAGGGGACTTTAAGCGATTTGCAGAAAAAGGTTTCGGAAAACGAACTTGTATTCATAGATGTCCAGGGCGACACGGGCAGGCTGGCTGTGGACATTTCCGGTTTGGAGGGAGTAGTCTCCGCTGAAAAAGAGGATGGGGGCGTGCTTGTAAAGCATACCGGCATTAAAGGAATACTGCAAAAAATTGTCGGTATGGCCACAGAGGGCGGATTCGACATAAGGAAAATCGAAAACAGGATGCCCAACCTTGAAGACGTCTTCCTTTCCATGACGGGAAGAACGCTGAGGGATTGAAATGAAATTTGCAAGCTTTCTCTCAACTTACGCAAAACGAACGGTCAGGGACAGGATGTTCTTCATTATCATGCTTCTTTTCCCCATGCTTTTGATCTGGCTTCTCGGTAATGCCTTTGCAGGCATCATGGACGACGGAGGGGGCGGCGGCGGGATGTCGAAAGCTTCCATCATATATTCCGTAGCCGGCGATTCGGCGCTTGCCGATACATTTGAGCAGTATCTTGTCCAAAGTGAAAACGAGTATTTTATAATCGAAGAGGCAAAAAGCAGGGAGGATGCCATTGAAAGCATCAAGAGGAATAGCAGGGACGCTTTTGTAGAGATATCGTCGGATGTAATAACGGTCCATAAAAACAGCAGTTTCAATTTCAATTCTTCGCTGGCGGAATTGATCATCAGGGCTTTCGTGGACGAATACAACCTGATATATGAAATAGCCTCCGTTTCGCCGAAATCAATGGCCGAAATGCCGGACGACACCCGGGAAACCTTCACCGAGGAGATATCTTTCGACAAGGAACGCACCCCGGGCTCGATGGATTATTACGGGGTCACCATATCCACCATGTTCAT
>CAZWVS010000233.1:0-2817 GCA_964636935.1 uncultured Clostridiaceae bacterium | reverse complement strand
CTATGACCTCCGGGAAGAGCATGTTTATTATATTCATAACGCCGTCCGCCAGATAATCCAGATATTCGTTTATCACCTTGTCGGCTGTTTCATCGCCCGCCTTTTGTGCTTCGAAAACGGTCTTGGCGTTTATTTTGTCGTGGTCCCCTTCCGTTATTTCGTTTATCTTCGATTCCGGATGGGCTGTTGCCGCATGTCTTGTCTGTTCTATAAGGGCCGCGGCGGATGCGTATTTTTCAAAACAACCCCTGCGTCCGCAGGAACACCTGATCCCGTCGTGCACTATCACCATGTGTCCGAGTTCGGAACCCGCGTCGTTGAACCCGCTGTATATGCGGTTGTCTATTATGATCCCTCCGCCTATCCCCGTACCCAGCGTTATAAGCACCGAGTGGTCCGCGTCCTTCGAGGCCCCGTCCATGCTTTCCGCCAATGCGGCCACGTTTGCGTCATTTTCCAGATGGACGGGGAGGTCGAAATACTTTTGCATTTCATCTTTAAGGGGTGCGTTTCGAAAGCCCAAATTGTTGGAAAACAGCAGCACGCCCCTTTTTTTATCGGGAATCCCCGGGCTCCCCATCCCTATTGATCGAATCTGACTTATGTCGATACCGGTGTCCGACAGGAGTTCTTTGCACATTCCGGCTATGTCTGCTACGACTGCTTCGTATCCCCGCTCCTGCCTTGTCTTTATTTTGGAACTTTTTATTATGCCGCAATCTTCGTCAACTATCCCGGCTTTTACCGACATGCCTCCTATATCTATGCCAATATAGTACATTTTCACCTTCCTAGATTATCTTGTCCCATGCTTCGAACATCCGCTCAACGTTTTCCGGTTTTGCGCCCGCTCCGAACTCGCATTGGGCCACACAGCCTCCGTTTTTCCAAAGCTTGTCCTTTATTTCCACGACCGCCCTCTCAACATCGTCGGGCTCTTTGTCCACGAGTATATGCTGTCTGTCCATTTCCCCCCAGAAGGTTATCTTCCCTGCGAATTCGGACAATTCGTCCAGTCCCATGCAGAATATCTGCGAGTTTAGCGCGTCCACGCCCACTTCGATGAGATGCGGGTAAATTTTTAGTATGTTTCCGTCGCTGTGCATGAACATTTTCTTGCCGTATGATTTTGCTATGTCACAGTAGTCCCTGTACATGGGTTTGAATATCTCCACCCAGGTGTCCGGGTTTATCAAAAGGTTGTTCTGGGCTCCCCAGTCGTCCATCATGAATACGGCGTCCACATCGGTCTTCGCCCATTTCTCCATCAGGTCCATATTGAATTTATGCAGTTTTTTAATGAATTCCATCATGCCGTCGGGCCTTAAGGCCAGGTCCATGTACAGCTGCTCCGTGCCTCGTATGAATTGAAGCCTCTCAAAAGGTCTTGCGCAGAAACCCGACAGTACGAACATGTCGTTGTTTTTGCAATAGGCATCAACCGCTTCCTTGTCTATGTCGAACCACTCCACGGGGAAGTGGACCTTGTCGGTGTCCTCCCACTCCTCGCCTTTGACAATGGGTTCCTTTATCTCGCCCTGCACGCCTTCTTGGATGTTGACAAACACGCAGCCCCAGGGGTCTACATATGTGCCTTTTTTATGCATATTGCCCTTTTCAACAGCGCTCTTCCCGGCAAACCCGCTTGCGGATTTGATATCCGACGGGTATTTTTCCCTTATGGAGGCAACCTCTCCGGGATAATTGTTTGAAGCCCACGGAAGCACCCATAAATCACGGGGCGCCCTTTCGGGATTATCATACTCGAGTGTCTTGTATACAAGTTTTCTGGACATAAAAATACTCCTTATCAACTATATTAGGAAATGCAATAAAAGAATCCCCGAACATATTATACCGAATGAAAGAAAAATAACAACATCCGTCCTGGCATATTTCAGGATCCTCATGCTTGTTCGGCCCTTGGCGCCCCTGTAGCATCTTGCCTCCATGGCTATGGCAAGGTCGTCCGCCCTTCTGAACGAACTCACAAAAAGCGGTATAAGCACGGGTATGAAGCTCTTCGCCCTTTGATACAGGTTGCCGGTTCCGATATCGGCTCCTCTTGAAGCCTGTGCTTTCATGATCTTGTCCGTTTCGTCTATCAGGGTTGGTATGAATCTTAACGCTATGGTCATCATCATTGCCATTTCGTGTACCGGCACCTTTATCTTGTTCAAGGGTTTTAGCATTTTTTCTATACCGTCGGTAAGCATTATGGGTGTCGTGGTATATGTCATTATTGAAGCAGATGATATGAGCATCAGAACCCTCAACGACACCGTGACGGCCCGCAGTATCCCTTCTTCAGTTATCTGTGCGAACCCCAGGTCCAAAAGCACCTTCCCCTCGGTGAAGAATACGTTGAGTATAACCGTGAATATTATTATATAGAGAATGGGCTTTATTCCCCTGATGGCGTATTTATAGGGTATTCCGGCTATCTTGAAGGCCAATGTGACGACAAGCAGCGCCGCAAGCAGCGAATATATTGAATTTATTATGAACAGTATGACCATGAATCCCATTGTCAGCAGGATCTTGGTGCGGGGGTCAGCCCTGTGAAAAATCGATTTTCCCGGCAGATACTGGCCGAGGGTGATGTTTTTCATCATTTCGCGGCCTCCAGACATCTCATTATCTCCGCCTGCGCCTCTCCGACCCTGAAAACATCCTGCCTGATGCCGGGGAAATATTTCTTGAGCTCGGTCATCAGCTTGGTTATCTGGGGCACTCCCAGACCCATTGCTTCAAGCTCGCCGCCCATCATGAATATCTGCTCCGGCGGTCCGTCCGCGGCTATTTTTCCTTCGTTCA
>CAZWVS010000232.1:0-2825 GCA_964636935.1 uncultured Clostridiaceae bacterium | reverse complement strand
AGGTTAAGCGCCAGTATGACCCCTGTGACGATTGCGCTCAAGTTGCCTATTGTCTGTCTTTTGCCTGTCGCCAGGTTATAGAGATATTCAAAAAGCATCGAAGTCGCCGCGCTTGTCAAAATAACCAGCGCCGCCGTATATGAAAAAAAGTATACGCTCAATATGACCGCGGGGATAAGGGCTATCAAAACATCCAGCATTATCCCTCTTGTTGTTCTGAGATCCTTTAAATGGGGCGATGAGTTGACAATCAATCTTCCGTCAGTCATTTTGCGCTTCCTCTCCGTTTGAATAATCATGACCTGTATTCATTGCTTTTGTCCTTTCGCCCTGACAACGGACTTCCCTTTTCGTATAGACTGAACCAGATGTATTTTGGCGGGGCAGACATATGAACACGCCCCGCATTCAATGCAGTTGTTCACATCGAACCTTTCAAGCATTTTCACGTCACCTGTTTTAGCATACATGTCGAGATTCAGCGGCATCAGACTCATGGGACAAGCCCTGACACAGCTTCCGCATCTTATACACGCAGTCGGTTCGGGAAGTTCGCTTTGTTTTTTATTGAATGCCAGTATCGCGTTGTTTTGCTTTAGCACCGGTGTGTCCAATGTGTGCTGGGCCACACCCATCATCGGTCCGCCCATCAGCACCTTGTACGGCTCTTCCGTGAATCCGCCGCAAAATTCAATCAAATCCCTTATGTGCGTCCCCACGCAGACATCCACGTTTGAAGGCTCTTTTATAACGGCGCCGTCAACGGTCAGTCTTTTCCTTACAAGGGGCATGCCCGTTTTTACATATTTGGCAATAAAAGAAACGCTTGTCACGTTCAGCACAAGCACCCCTACATCCATGGGCAGCCCGCCCGCCGGAACGGTTCTGCCGCAAAGGGCGTGTATCAACATTTTTTCCGCACCCTGCGGATATTTTGAAACAAGGGGGATCGCCTTGATTTTGCCGTCGGTGTCCGCAATGTCGTTTAAAATGTCCAATGATACCGGTTTGTTGTCCTCCACCCCGATCAACACCTCTTTTATTCCCAGTTGTTCCATTACGATGTTGATGCCGCTTATTATGTTCCAGGAATTCTCCACCGTTTCCCTGTAGTCTGAAGTGATATAGGGCTCACACTCTGCCGCGTTTATCAAAAGCAGGTCTATGTACTTGTCCCGGGGCGGGTTCAGTTTGATATGCGTTGGGAAACCGGCCCCTCCCAGGCCTACGAGTCCAGAATCCCTTATTGCCTTTATGAAATCCTCTTTTGAGTTGATTTCAGGCGGTTTGACGGAATCATCCGTCGTCTGCAGCCCGTCCGTTTTAATTATTACGGAGTCGATCCGCCTTCCATCGGGGAAAAGCACCTTTCCGATTTTTTCAACCGTACCGGAGACACCCGAGTGAACCGGTGCGCTTACGAAGTTGTCGCTGTCCCCTATTTTAGTCCCGACCTTCACATAGTCGCCTTTTTTTACAATAGGAACACACGGTGCACCTATATGGTGAAGCATTGTGATTTCTACTTTTTCAGGGACCGGCATTACTTTTGTCTCGGAATTGGCTGTGTTTTTATAATGGGGAGTCTTGACCCCGCCTTTGATGCTTTTATTATGCCTCATATGAGTATTATAAATCATGGTATTTCATTTATCAATTCTTTTTGAAATTACATTTGCGCCCACTTTCTTCAAATCATATGAGCTAAAACCGGACAATGCGGTTTGCCATCCGGCCTATTTTTTTAAACCGCCGGCACTGCCTCAAAAATACTGTGTTATTCATCCTGCCCCTATGATATAATCGCCGGTGAAGATATGCTTGCCATAAGGAGAACGCCATGATTTACGGAGTTGATTATTATCCCGAACACTGGCCCGCCGAAAGGTGGCCCGTTGATTTCAAGCTCATGAAGGAAGCGGGGATGAACACTGTGAGATTAGCTGAATTCGCCTGGTCCCTCATGGAACCGGAAGAAGGGACTTATGAGTTCGAGTGGCTGGACAGGGTGATCGCCCTTGCCGATGAAAACGATATTTCCGTCGTCATGTGCACCCCTACGGCGGCTCCCCCGAAATGGCTTATGGACAAACATCCCGATATCTATCAAAAGGACGAATTTGGAAATGTCAGGGGTTTCGGTTCCAGGAGGCACTATTGCTTCAACAGCGACATCTTCCGGCGGTATTCAAAGAAAATAATAAACAAAATGGCTGAAAGATATTCTTCCACGGGCAATATGATCGCCTGGCAGCTGGACAACGAATTCGGATGTCACAACACCGCGAGGTGTTACTGTGAAAATTGTTCAAACGCTTTTTCAAAGTGGCTTAAGGACAAGTACGGCGAAATATCCGTTTTAAATGAAAAGCTGGGAATGGCTTTCTGGGGTCAGCAATATCCCTCATTTGAAAGCGTCGTGCTCCCCGCGCACACCGTGTGCGACAACAAGCCCGAAGGCATGTTCGCACACAATCCGGGCCTTTTTCTCGACTATTGCCGCTTCGCCTCGGATTCCGTCGCGGACTATTCCCTCATGCAGATATCCGAATTGAAAAATGCAGGTGTTACCGTTCCGATAACCCACAATTTAATGGGGAATTTCCATGACATCGATTATTTTGACCTGAGCGCCGATCTTGATTTCGTTTCATGGGACTGCTATCCGAATCTTGCCCACGGTCCCTTTTCATCATATAGGGAGGTTTCATACAACCACGCCAAAATCAGGGGATATAAAAACAGGAAGTTCTGGGTGATGGAGCAAAGCAGCGGCCAGGGCGGATGGAACTACATGCTGTCGACACCCGCACCGGAGCAGCTCA
>CAZWVS010000231.1:0-2841 GCA_964636935.1 uncultured Clostridiaceae bacterium | reverse complement strand
AGGCCTCCGAAAAGGCCGAATAAGATTTCAACTGTTCCGTTCATCTGTCACCCCTAAAAAAATCATCCCGTTCATTTTAACTGAAAATAAGTCGTGCGTAAACATGCTGGCCGAATAAAAACATAAATTTTTATTTGGTCCTGAGGTCAAAGGGCTGTCCCGCAGCCTTGGGCGCCTTGGATGTTTTAGAAAACAGCACCAGTGCGATAAGTGTGACCACATACGGGAATATCTTTAGTATCAGCGGGGGAAAGCTTTCAAACTGGGGTATCACCTGTGAAGCGTTTGCGACCGTGCGGGCAAAACCGAAGAAAAAGGCCGCGCCCAGTATCCCCAGAGGCTTCCATTGGCCGAATATCAAAGCGGCAAGCGCCAGGAAACCGAGTCCGGCAACCGTGCCGTTGAATTCCCCCGCATAAGTGGCTATCATCACAGCCCCTCCCAGACCCGCCAGACCGCCTGAGAACATTACGCCTATGTATCTCATTTTAACAACATTGACACCTGCGGAAGCTGCGGCGTTGGGATGTTCGCCGCAGGCCCTTAGCCTTAGACCGAAGGAGGTTTTATAAAGAAGGAACCAGGACAAACCCCAGATAACCAGGACTATCCAGGTCGTATAATAGGTGTTGGAAAAAAGCATTGGGCCTATTATCGGTATTTGGGACAATAGTGGAACATCCCAACGCACTATGCCAAGCCTTATACCTATATTCCCGCTTCCCGTTATGGTTCTGGCGAGAAAGACGGTCAGGGCCCCGGCCAGCATGTTTATGGCTGTTCCACTTATTATCTGGTCCGCGTTCAAATTGATGCTGGCAAAAGCGTGCAACAGGGAAAACAGCACGCCTGCAAGGCTTCCCACAACAAGGCCGAGTACGATTGAAAACCCCGGTATTGCGATTTCAAAAGTCTTAATCGTTATGGCGCCTGCGAAGAATCCTATGACCATGAGGCCTTCGAGAGCGATGTTTACAACACCGCTTCTTTCGCTGTAAAGCCCTCCCAGGGCTGTGATCAACAGCGGGGTTGTAAAGACTATTGCATAAGGGACTATGTTTAACAAAATATCAAACATCTTTGGAAACCTCCGTTTCCCGGTTTTTCTTTTCCATCCGATTGTCCTTGAACCTTCTCCACAGTTTTTCGATGAAAAGGCTGGTGGCGGTGAAATATATGATTATTGCGATTATAGTGTCTGAAATCTGGGGAGGGATGCTTGTATTTGCGCTCATGAAACCCTTGCCTGCATGAAGAAGGCCGAAGAATGAGGCGGAAAAGAAAACACCCCAGGGGGACGTCGCGCCCAACAGGGCGACTGCGATTCCGTCAAAACCCTGATTTGGAAGCACGCCTATCTGCACATTTATTGAATAACCTGCATAGTATGTAAGCCCTGCGAGCCCCGCAAGGCCGCCGGCAATCATCATTGAAAGAATTATGCTTCTGTTGACTTTGATACCGGCAAAAAGGGCTGCGCTCCTGTTATATCCGCATGCTTTCAATTCGTATCCGAGGGTTGTCTTATCCAGAATAATCTTTATTATGACTACACATGCAATTGCAATCAATATTCCCAGATTCAGATATGAGCCGTTCAGGAGATTGGTCAACCAGGGCATCCTAAGCTGTGCAACCTGTGCAAGAGAGGCGCTTTCGGTCTCCATCCTGCCTGTGAAATTATTCCTTATGACATAATAGGCGACCCAGTAGGCTATCCAGTTCATCATTATGGTCGCCACAACTTCATGAACATTGAATTTGGCTTTTAGCAGGCCGGGGACAACACCCCATAAAGCGCCTCCGAGCAAGGCGGCGAAGAACATTGCAACAAGAAGGATGAAACGGGGGAGGTGGTCAAATGAAAGTCCGATCATTGTGGCACAAAGCCCTCCGATTAACATCTGTCCGGATGCGCCTATGTTGAAAAGACCTGTCCTGAAAGCGAAAGCGACGGATAAGCCGGTCAGTATCAAGGTTGTCGCAATTGCAAATACGTTCCCCACACGTTCAACGCTTTGGAAACCGCCTTTGAAAAGAAAAAAGAACCCTTTGAAGGGGTTGGATCCGATTGCAGCCATAAGAATGGCTCCCGCAAGAAGCCCCAACAGCACAGCGCCCAAAGATTTTATTATATTGGTATAATCCCGCTTCATTGCTCCTCACCCCTTTTCACACCGGCCATCATCAGCCCGATATCGTTTTCATCGACGGAACTGTCGTTATCCAGCAGGTCGATAAGTTGACCGCTGTTTATAACGGCGATCCTGTCGGAAAGATCCATGACCTCATCAAGTTCCAGGGACACCAACAGGATGGCTTTTCCGGAATCACGCTGTTCGACAAGCCTTTTGTGGATGTATTCTATGGCGCCGACATCAAGACCCCTCGTAGGCTGTACGGCTATCAAAAGATCGGTGTCGAGACCGATTTCACGCCCCAAGATGGCTTTTTGCTGGTTGCCGCCGGAAAGGGAGTCGGCCGTCGAGTCCGCGCCCCTGCCTGCACGGACGTCGAAGTCCTCTATCATCTTTTGGGCATCCCGTCTTATTGCATCTTTATTCAAAAGCCCGCGTTTTGAATAAGGGGGGGAGTAGTAGCTTTTAATCACATAGTTTTCAGCGATTGTATATTCCATTACGAGACCGAACTTCTGCCTGTCTTCGGGTATGTGGGCTACGCCGGCCTCGTTCCTTTTCCTGATTGAGTAATTCTCTATATCTTCACCGGTGATTCTTATGGTGCCTGACTCCGCCTTTCTAAGGCCCGTTACGGCTTCAATGAGTTCAGCCTGACCGTTTCCCTCCACACCGGCCACGCCCATTATTTCACCTCATCTTA
>CAZWVS010000230.1:0-2880 GCA_964636935.1 uncultured Clostridiaceae bacterium | reverse complement strand
ACTTGTATGAAGAGGTGCTCGACAAGACGGGAATCATAGATTCCTATAAAAAGGACAATTCGGTGGAATCCCGTTCCAGGATAGAGAACATAAAAGAGCTCAAAAGCGCAATAATGCTGCTGAAAGAGGAATATCCCGAAATGACGGGCAATGAGCTGACACTTGAAACATTCCTCGAAAGCGTGACCCTTGCCACCGATGCCGATGAGGACAGGGAGGGCGCCCGCGTTTCCATAATGACGCTGCACAGCGCAAAGGGGCTGGAATTCCCCGTAGTCATAATAACCGGTGTGGAAGAGGGGATATTCCCGTCCATGCAGTCAGCAGAGTCCGAGGACAGGATGGAGGAGGAAAGAAGACTCTGTTATGTGGGAATAACACGCGCCATGGAGGAGATATACCTTGTAAACACAAGACAAAGAACCCTATACGGAAGAACCCAGATGAATCCCGAATCACGTTTCCTAAGGGAGATCAACCCTTCACTGATAGACAGGATGGGGGCGGAGCAAATCTATAATAGAAGGAAGAGGACCGCTTCACAATCATCAAAGCCCGTGAACAGCGGCGGCATAAGCATAACCAGGGGCGGCAGACCCGTGAGCATAGCGGGATATAAAGCAGTTGCGGGAGCGGCTGTGAATGTAAGTGTCGGACAAAGGGTCAGCCACAGGAAGTTCGGGGAAGGCACCGTCATCAAGACCGAAGGGCCGGGAGACGACCGTATGATAGAGATAGAGTTTGATATCGCGGGAAGAAAAAGACTTATGGCTACATTCGCCAAGCTTGAAATAATCGACTAGGAGGAAGCAGATGAACGAAAGGGAAAGATTCATAAACACACTCAAATTCAAACCGGTGGACAGGATTCCGCTTGTGGAATGGCCCATCAGGGATGCCACAATGAGGGAATGGATAAAGCAGGGATACCCGGAAGACATACACCCTTGTGAATTTTTCGATATGGATGCGGTATGGCTCAAAGCCCCTTTCAATATCAGGATGTTCCCCGGATTCAAGGAAAAAACAATAGAGGAAGACGAAAATTATAAAATCTGGATCGATGAACTGGGGGCCACCCGGAAGGATTTCAAGGATGACGCCAATCCGGGATTCGTAACCAGGTCGTGGCTCAGACACCCGGTTGAAAACAGGGAAGACTTTACTAAGATGAAAAAGCGTTACGACGCTGCGAATCCCGGCAGGTTCCCCGGGGATTTTGAAAAAAAGGCGGCGCTTTTCAACCAGGTTCCCGTGCCTGTCATAACCAGCGTCCCGTTTTTATTCTGGACTGCGAGGGACTGGCTCGGGTTTGAAAACCTTTGCATGGCATTTCACGACAATCCGTCCCTTTTGCACGAGATGTTCGAATACATTACGGATTTTGCAATAGGCACACTGGAACGGGCATACAAACACATCAGGATTGATATCATAGAGCTTGAAGAGGACATGGCATACAAAGGCGCGCCCATGATAAGTCCGAAAATGTTCAGCGAATTCATGCTTCCCCATTACAAGAGGTTCGTCAGCTTTGCAAAAAGGAACGGCACGGATATAATAATGGTGGACTGCGACGGTTACCCGGGGGGGTTGATCCCGCTTTGGATTGAAGCCGGAGTTGACGCTATGAGCCCGTGCGAAGTGGCCGCGGGCGTCGATGTGATAAAAACAATGGAACAATATCCCGGGTTCGGTCTGCTGGGGGGTATAGATAAGAGGGAACTGGCCAAGGGTAAGAAGGAAATATACCGGGAAGTGATGTCCAAGGTGCCTGCAATGATTGAAAAAGGGGGATACATCCCCCATGTGGATCATGCGGTCCCATTCGATGTCCCTGTTCGGAATTACGCGTACTATAGACGCATAATGGCTGAAGTAGCATACGGTGAAACCCCGGTGGAACCGTAAAAAATAAATGAAACAAAAATGAAAAGATGTGAAAAGAATGAAACATATTGAAGAAAGAAAGAAAAAGATAGCCTCATTGCTTGCAAGGGAAAGTTACACACCCATGACACTGGATGAGCTTTGTGAAGTGCTGGACGTGCCCTCGGCGGACAGGCGGGAATTTGAAAAGCTGATAGAAGGGATGAAATCCGCAGGGGTTGTGCGAAAAACAGCCGACGGAAAGTATGAGCTCGCCGAAGGCGCTTCCGTTGTGAAAGGCACCATACAGGGCACGGCGAGAAGATTTTATTTTCTCATACCCGACGACAAACAAAGGGAGGATGTATTCATGCCGCCTGAAAACATGAACGGGGCCATGCATGGTGACAGTGTCCTGGTCAAGGTGGTTAGGGACCGAAAGGACAATGAACGATTCAGGGGTGAAGTCATACAGGTTCTAAATGAAAGAAGGGATGAGATCCTCGGCACATTTGAAGCAAGACCGGAACCCGGAGTCATGTCCTTCGACAAGAGGATAGGCAGAATAAATGTCGAGAAAAAGTCACCTGTAAAAGCATCCGAAGGCGACCTGGTTGCGCTTGAGATAACCCATGCACCCATCGACGGCAGACCTGCAAGGGGGGTCATAAAAGGTATTGTGGCGGAAAAATCAGACCCGAGGGCGTATTACAAATATCTTCTAAGAACCTACGGGTACGAAGAGGATTATCCGACGGATGCCGTAAGCGAGGCGCAAAAACATGAAGACAGGATAAATCCCGACGAGTATAGACACCGGAAGGACTACAGGGGCCTCTTTACAATCACAATAGACGGAGCGGATGCAAAAGACCTCGATGACGCCATATCTATTGAAAAAACCCCGGAGGGCACCTACAGGCTGTGGGTTCACATAGCCGACGTCAGCCATTATGTGAAAGAAGGTTCGGAACTTGACAAGGAGGCGGCGGACAGGGGCACCAGCGTATA
>CAZWVS010000229.1:0-2965 GCA_964636935.1 uncultured Clostridiaceae bacterium | reverse complement strand
CTTTCCCGAGCTGGGAGAGGGCGCATCCCAACAGATATATGATACACAACGGGGAGATAAACACCCTTAGGGGAAACGTAAATTGGATAAACGCGCGAAAATCGACGCTTGAATCAGAGGCTTTCGGGGATGATATGAAAATGGTACATCCCATTGTCAATTCCGATGGGAGCGACTCGGCCATGTTCGACAACTGCCTGGAATTTTTACATCTCTCCGGCAGGTCCCTGGCGCATTCGGCCATGATGATGATACCGGAGCCCTGGTCGGGTGATACGGGCATGCCCGCCGGGAAAAGGGATTTCTACGAATTCCATTCATGTCTCATGGAACCGTGGGACGGACCGGCTTCGATTGTCTTCACCGACGGAATGGTCCTGGGGGCCGTGCTTGACAGAAACGGGCTAAGGCCGTCCAGATATTATGTGACCAAAGACAATATGCTGGTTCTGGCCTCGGAAGTGGGTGTTTTGGACATTGAAGAAGAGGAGATATTGAAAAAAGACAGACTGAGGCCCGGCAGGATGCTGCTGGTGGACACGGAACAGGAGCGAATCATTGACGACGGGGAGCTCAAAGACCGGATTATTTCTGAAAACCCGTACGGAAAGTGGCTGAAGGAAAACATGAGGACCCTCGATAGCGTGGGATTTATGAGCGGTGAACCCGACGGGGTCAAAATATCAAATCCTGCAAAACAACAGCAGGCTTTCGGATACACATATGAAGATATCAACCTTCTTATAAAACCCATGGCTGAAACCGGAAGCGAATCAATAGGGGCGATGGGAAGCGACACCCCCATAGCGGTGCTGTCCAAAAAGCCCAGGCTTCTTTACGATTACTTCAAACAGCTTTTCGCACAGGTGACAAACCCGCCTATCGATGCAATCAGGGAGGAGCTTGTCACAGGCACGGAAATGTATATCGGCTCACAGAAAAACCTTTTAAAAGCGGAACCCGAAAGCGCCCGGCAGTTGAAACTGAAAACACCGGTGCTTAACAACAAGCAGCTTGAACTACTTAAAAAAATAAATGAAAACGGTTTTGTTTCAAAAACCGTACCCATTCTTTTTTCGCCCCATAACGAAGGCAAATCCCTTTGCGAGGCCATGGACAGGATATTTGAAGCTGCGGAAAGGGCTATTGCCAAAGGGGTGAACATCATCATATTGTCCGACAGGGGGGTGGATTCCGAAAACGCCCCCATCCCCGCCCTGCTTGCAACCGCGGGACTTCATCATTATTTGATCAGGCAGGGGAAAAGGACACGTGTGAGCATAGTTGTAGAATCGGGAGAACCGAAGGAGGTCCATCATTTTGCGACCCTGGTCGGATACGGCGCCTCTGCCATAAATCCGTATCTGGCGTTTGAAAGCATACGGGAGATGGCAAAAAAAGGGGTGATTGAAACAGATTGCTATGAAACGGCGGAGGAAAACTACATCCGCGCCGTAACAAAAGGGATGCTTAAAATCATATCCAAGATGGGGATATCAACCCTTCTCAGCTACCAAGGCGCGCAGATATTCGAAGCCCTAGGCATAGGGGACGCAGTTATAAATGAATATTTTACAGGCACGGCTTCAAGAATAGGGGGATTGTCACTGGAGGACATCGGAAAAGAGGCGGTCATAAGACACCGGGCGGCCTTTGACATTTTATCAAACGACCATGTCCTTGAATCCGGAGGTGATTACAAATACAGGAGCGGCGGTGAATACCATATGTACAACCCCATGGCGATACATAAGCTCCAACAGGCGTGCAGGACCGGAAATTACGACACATATAAGGAATTCTCGGCGTTATTTAAAAAAGGGGAAAAGGCGACAATCAGAAGCCTTTTGGAAATCAGCTCGGACAGGAGCCCCGTCCCCATTGAAGAAGTCGAGTCCGTGGATGAAATAGTAAACAGGTTCAAGACCGGTGCCATGTCATACGGTTCGATAAGCAGGGAGGCGCACGAAGCCATAGCCGTGGCCATGAACCGGATAAAGGGCAAAAGCAACACGGGTGAAGGCGGGGAGATAGCCGACAGATTCATACCGGACCCGGAGGGGGACTCGCGATGCAGCGCCATAAAACAGGTGGCTTCCGGAAGATTCGGTGTGACGAGCCACTATCTTGTAAACGCGCAGGAAATCCAGATAAAGATGGCGCAAGGGGCGAAACCCGGTGAAGGGGGACAGTTGCCGGGCAGGAAGGTGTATCCATGGATAGCCGAGGCGAGGATGTCTACGCCTGGGGTCGGGTTGATATCCCCGCCTCCGCACCATGACATCTATTCCATAGAGGACTTGGCGCAACTGATACACGATTTGAAAATGGCGAATTCAAACGCCAGTATCAATGTGAAGCTGGTTTCGGAGGTGGGAGTGGGAACCATAGCGGCGGGAGTTGCCAAAGGCAAAGCCGATGTAATTCTGATAAGCGGGTACGACGGGGGCACCGGAGCCGCGCCGAGAACAAGCATGAAACATACGGGGCTGCCGTGGGAACTTGGGCTTGCGGAGGCCAATCAGACTCTGATATTGAATAATCTCAGAGACAGGGTCAGGCTGGAGACCGACGGAAAACTGATGACGGGAAGAGATGTGATAATCGCCGCGATGCTGGGAGCGGAGGAATTCGGATTTTCAACAGCACCCCTCGTGGCCCTCGGATGCGTGATGATGAGGGTTTGCAACCTGGACACTTGTCCCGTAGGGATAGCCACCCAGGATCCGGAATTAAGGAAAAATTTCAGGGGCAAACCGGAGCATGTCATAAATTTCATGAAATTCATTGCGTCCGAAATGAGGGAATACATGGCCGCAATGGGTTTTAGGAGTTTGAATGAAATAGTAGGAAGAACCGATTTACTGAAAGTTACCGGAAAGCGGGAGGATTTCAAATTGAAAGGCCTTGACCTACAAACGGTTTTACATATGCCTGAAAAGCCCGAAGGAAGCTTTAACCATTG
>CAZWVS010000228.1:0-2988 GCA_964636935.1 uncultured Clostridiaceae bacterium | reverse complement strand
GCAGCATGATTTATAGGACTTTCGGCAGGGAGGACAGCGAGTGGCTGCCCGAAGATGACGGAGGCGAGGTCAACAGGGCTGCGGTCTCTTTCCTGAAACTCCTGTCTGAAACCGTGTCGGAGGAGTTCCCCGAAGCCCTTTTGATTGCCGAGGAATCCACCGCCTGGTCGGGAGTGACCAAAGCCGTCCGGGATGACGGATTGGGTTTTTCCTATAAATGGAACATGGGCTGGATGAACGACATATTGAATTATATTGAAACCCCTTTTGACAAAAGGCCGGATGAATACAACAAGCTTACCTTCACAATGCACTATTCTTTTTCTGAAAATTATGTGCTTCCATTTTCACATGACGAAATCGTACACGGCAAAAAGACGCTTCTTGATAAAATGCCCGGAGAGTATGAGCAGAAATTCGCCGGACTCAGGACACTTCTTGCCTATATGTACGCGCATCCCGGAGTAAAACTGCTTTTCATGGGAACCGAGACCGCCCCCTTCATGGAGTGGAGGTATTACGAGGAAATAGAACGGCATCTTCTCAAATACCCGGCTCACGACTCGGTGAGGATGTTCATACGCGACCTTAACAGCTTATATAAAGACACGCCTGCCCTTTGGGACGAGGATCACTCGTGGGACGGGTTCAAGTGGACCGTTGTCAATGACAGCCAAAACGGAATATTGTCTTTTATCAGAATCGCACGATCCGGTGAAAAGGTTGTGGCCGTTTTCAATTTCATGCCCCGCACCCACAAACCGTACCGCATCTATTTTGAAGAATCCGTCGAACTTCGGGAAATATTGAACAGCGATCACCCCGTTTACGGAGGTTCGGGGCTTTCCAACCCGGAAAGCCTCATGTCGAAACCCGAAGAAAACAATATGAATAATCATTATGTGGACATAAATCTGCCTTCCTTGTCGACTATTTATTTTAAAGTCGTCAAAAATGGGAAAAATAATACTAAAGCAACAAAAGGGAGTGATGATAATGGAACCAAGACAGGCAGCTGACCCCGTATGCGTATATCCGCTAACATCAAACATAAGGAAAAAAGAGACCGTGGCAATGCTGCTGGCAGGCGGCCAGGGAAGCAGGCTGGGAACACTGACGACAAAAATGGCAAAACCCGCCGTACCCTACGGAGGGAAATACAGGATAATTGATTTCGCGCTAAGCAACTGCTCCAATTCCGGGATAGACACCCTGGGGGTTCTTACACAGTACCAGCCCCTCGAACTAAATTCCTACATCGCCAACGGACAGCCCTGGGACCTTGACAGGATAAACGGGGGCGTCTATGTGCTTCCTCCATATATGAGCGAAAAGACCGGGGAATGGTACAAGGGAACCGCAAACGCCATATATCAGAACATCCCGTTCATAGAGCAATTCAACCCGGATTACGTAGTAGTGTTGTCCGGGGACCACATATACAAGATGGATTACAGCTATATGGTCGATTACCACCGCTCCACCGGAGCCGACGCCACAATAGCCGTTAAGACAGTCCCCTTGGATGAAGCCGGCAGGTTCGGCATAATGACCACCGATGAAAAAGGCAAAATTATCGATTTTGAGGAAAAGCCGGAAAAACCGCGAAGCAACAAGGCTTCCATGGGCGTATATGTCTTCAGCTGGGACGTTCTAAAGGATTTTTTAATAACCGACGAAAAAGATCCCGATTCATCGAACGATTTCGGGAAAAACATAATACCGGCCATGATGGGGTCCGATAAATCACTATATGCATATGTGTTCAAAGGGTATTGGAAGGATGTGGGAACCATTGAAAGCCTTTGGGAGGCCAACATGGACCTGTTAAATGAAGACACGGATTTAAATCTTTACGATACGGAGTGGAAAATCTACAGCCGGAATCCGGGAATGCCCCCCCATTATGCAGCCCCCGGGGCGAAAATATCGGACAGCATGGTGACCGAGGGTTGCATAGTCGAAGGCGAAGTCAATAAAAGTATTTTATTTGCCGGTGTGGCAATATCGAAAACCGCATCGGTTAAAAATTCAGTTGTAATGCCATATGCAGGGGTCGGAAGCGGCAGTTCCATCAATTACGCAATTATTGCCGAAAATGTGATTATCGGCTGCGACGTCGTATTCGAAGGCGGTTCGCCCGGATGTATTTCGGTAATCGGACCGGGGGCCATAATCCCCGACGGGGCGCGCATCCCCGAAGGATCGAGGCTTTCCGCGGAGGACGCAGACAAACTATTCAGGAGGACTGATTAATGAAAGATGCATTCGGACTTATAGTATCCGGAACGGAAGACCATGAACTTCGGGATTTGACAATGATGCGCTCAATCGCCGCCGTACCCATTGCCGGCAGATACAGGGTGATCGATTTTTATCTTTCAAACCTGGTAAATTCAGGCATAAGCAATGTGGGTGTTATAACATACAAGAATTATCATTCCCTGATGGACCACATATTCGGCGGAGTCGAGTGGGACCTCAGTAGAAAAAGGGACGGTCTCTTCATCCTTCCCCCGATGGTGCGCCACTCCGGCGGCAATTCCACGGGCAGCGGAAGCGCGGAGGCAATCAACGGCGTCAGGGAATACATAACCAGAAGCTCCCAAGAGACCTGCATACTTCACACCAATTGCAGGACGATTTTCAACACGACATACCGGGAAGCATATGAATCCCATATATCTTCCGGGGCGGATGTAACAATCATGTACAACAAGTCCCCTGACGGATCCAAGGCATCTTCAAAAGAGGAAGTGCGTTTAACCGTCGACGGTGAAGGAAGGGTTACCGACATGTTTCCGGTGCGTTCCTATAAAAAATCCGAATTTATTTCAATGTACATCTTTTTCATAAATAAAAACACTCTGCTGAAACTGGTGGATGACTGTCTGATAAGAGGGGGGTCGGATTTTAGCAGGGACATTTTAATGCCCGGTCTGGAAAGACTGAACGTCAAAGGTTACTATTTCGACAAACCGGCATACA
>CAZWVS010000227.1:0-3000 GCA_964636935.1 uncultured Clostridiaceae bacterium | reverse complement strand
ATCCACGGACGACTGCATCCTTCCCCTTTGATCTTTGAACCGGTTCCTGTTGACCCCGATCTTGGAAAATCCCAGTTTTTCATAAACATGCTGCGCCCGGGTGTTGTTGAGGTTCGTATCAAGGATTATTTTTTCGTATCCTTCGGAAAAAAGACCCGTGATCAGCATTTTCAGCAAAAGTGTGCCGTAGCCCTTCCCCTGTTGGTTGAAGTCGCATATTTTAATTCCTATTTCGGCAACCCCGTCCCCTTTGTTCCTATAGCTCATTTCACCGGCATGTTTATCGTCTATTTCAATAATCAGCCTTCGGTACGTGCCGTCCGAATCCCCGGCCAACTCCAGCTCCACTTTTTCGGGGTTTGTGCCGAGCCCGTCGGGAAAACCGGCATGGGCCATGACCCTGCCGTCGTTCCACCACTTGCACAGCAACTTTACGTCATCTTTTCCGGCATTCCTAATCTTCAGGTTTTTGTAATTGATCAGCATTATATTCCGTTTTCTTTCATTTTGTTTCAACCGGCCCAATCACCATTGATCCAGGGTGGTCGAATGTTTTCCTTCCGTTTTTCAGTTCCAATTCATAATGCACATCATGGTTTGATTTGTTTTTTATGAAAATGCCGTTTTCCGAACTGCAGAAAACCTCCAATTCGAGTTCGGGAGCCGGATCGATGTATAAAAAAGCCACAGGATTTTCCACCAGGGTTGAAAACCCCCCTATTTTGAATTCACAAATCGCATTGAACCCGTTTATTTTTGTCCTGCCCCTGTATATCTGTAATCCGCCATCTCCAAAAGCCATGTCTTCCCGGGCGTTTTCTTCATCCACGTTGAAATTCACAGCGGTCCTGCTGTCTTTCATCCTTATTGAAACAATTTTTCCCCCGGTGCGGTTCAAAATTGTCGTTGAGTATTCCTCATCTGTCTTTTCCGCATTGTAACCCGGAAGTGAAATAACGGTGAAAATCGAGGTCTGGTCATTCTTTTCCATTTTCATCGGCCTTTTTTTATTTATTATGAGTATGTCTTCCAATCCCTTCCATTTCGGATATTTGTGAATGTTCCTGTATTCCGTCACCTCGCCGTCATATGCCAGATAACCTATGCTGTTGTCGATATTCACACGGTTTATGTCCCGGCCGTCGAATATGACGTCTTCCCCTTCATATCCGCTGTAGAACCTTTTTGGAGTCCCGTTAAAAAATATGTCCTTGTATCCCTTCGCCAGTTCCGGGATATGTTCATAGTTTTCATTGCCGACACCCACCCTGCCGGTTTCGAAAACCTCAATGTCTGTTTTTGTCAAGGCCTTCAACTTTTCCGAATAAACGGTCTGCCCTCCGGCATGCGCGGCAAAAGAGATCAGCTGCATTATGTCGCCTTCCGCCCTTTCCACCCCGGCTGTGACCGTGAAACCTTTTTTGTATTCGATTATGTTCTCCCTTTTGGTTTCGGTCACCATATCCTTCCAGTTTATCTTCTTGTTTTTGAAATAATCGTCTTTATTCCCTCTTTTTTTAATTATTCCTGTCAAACCGTGAAAGTCGGCGGTTATGTCCCACATGCCTTTTTGCGGGATTGTCAGGCCCATCACGCTGCATCGCGTCGAAAAGGATGCAAAGCTGTTTTTTGTCCTGTATATGTACACGCCTCCATAGGGATAAAAATGGTTTCCTGAAAGCCTTTCACTTACGCCGTCCTCCCCCGCCGGCTCCACACCCTCGCCAAGTGATAGGTGCAGCAGATATGAAAGGACAACCGTCCTTATGGCCCCGTGTTCCTTGTCAATCACGCTCTGCAGACCCGGTGTCACATCCAGGTTTGAGCCGTTCCTTTCCATCAAGCTGCCGTCACCCGTGCCTTTCTGTCTTTTCTTGACTATGTCCAAACATTTTCTTTCAAAAAGCGCAGCTTCACGGTCGTCGAAAAACAGGTTCATCGCGGCATGCATGAACAACTTGTTTTGATGTTTATGATAGAACCAGTCCTGCCCCTGTGGGGATATGGGTATTCCGTCAAAGGCGCACCATGGTTTTATCGCCTTTTCATAAATATCCTTCGAATTCATAAACAGGCTTTGAATCGGTTTTTCACCCGCAAGCAAAGGGAAGACGGCGGAGGATGATCGAAGTATTATGGCGCTGTTCATATAGTCCGGATGCACATAGCCGTGATTTTCCGTTGTGAAATCCGGATGGAAGGTGACGGAGGACACGCCGTAGGTCTTCCCCTCATATGTAAACCCGTCCCTGCTTTGTCCCGTCACCTTGTCTTTTTCCATTTCAAGTTTATCTTTATAGGTAACGGCCGAATTCAGCGACCAGTTTATATATCCTTCAAGCCATTTATCCCTGTTCGGGTGTTCCGGGAAAATGTAAAGGGCCGCCCCTATCCCCAGAGCCGTCCATGCGTTTTCTTCACATTGCGTGTCATTGTACGTGCCCGTTCCCGGAATGGTGCCGCTGTATTCGTCGGCATAATACTCCAGCACTTCTCCCACCATTTGGCGGGTCCGCACGTCAAGCCTGTCCCATAAAAGCCAGGCGGCAAGTCCGAGCATTGAAACGCTGATGCCTGATTGGGAGGACATGAAAAAATTGTCCTTCCTCCAGCCCCATTTTGTTTCACTGATCTGCAGGTTCCTGCTTTTCCCCCTTTTAAATTCCGCCGGACCCGTATGGTGTGTAAGGCAGAGATACCTTATTGTTTTTTCAGCCATTTCGGCCGCATCTTCAACATTTATTGTGTTTTGCCTGTTTTCGCTTCCGGTCGCTGCTATAACAGCCATAACCAGGGCGGAAGATGAAGATTCGAGTTCATAATTAAAGCACCCGCCGAAAAAATGCCCGGCGCGGTGCCCCTTTTCCCAATCCATGTAATTTTTTTTTGCAAACAGGGCCCACCTGTCCATTATTTTTTTAAGTTCGCTTGAAATCTCGTTTTCATTCAGTCTCCCTATGATGTTTTTTGAAGCCTTGAATCTGTTATCCATGTCGTCCT
>CAZWVS010000226.1:0-3016 GCA_964636935.1 uncultured Clostridiaceae bacterium | reverse complement strand
AATTGCAATGCCTGTGGCACAGAGCCATTGTTTTGTGCGCAATGGCTTCCCGCTACTTCCCAAATCAGCTTTTATATGAAAGATGATGATAAGGGCAATGATGACATATATGCCGTACATCTGCCATCTGGCGCCTTCAAAAACAATGTGTAAAAGGGCTGGGATTAAAACAAGGTATTCCCAGATGGGGTGAGGACGGTTTTTACGGACTATTCTTTCAATAAAGATTCCAAGAACAGATATGACGGTGATGATTTCAAATATTCTCATAAATTCCCTTTCATTTATATCTTTCCCACAATTTCATTATCCATTAACTATTTTAAAATTACAAGCATCCGTGGAATTGCACACCATGCAGCTGCCTCTTTTTTAAGATTAACCCCCGGGGGTTAATCTTAAAAAGATTTATGATATCTAACGGAGTGTGTATGAACAAAAGAATATGGGTATGCCAATATATGTGTAATGGAACTTTTCCATATACTTACCGTATAACTAACATGTAGCGTTCAAAGATAGACTTTGAAAATATTATTACAAGGAGGATTTATATGAAAAAAAGTAAATTTCTAATAACAGTAACAGTTATAGCGGCAGCCCTTTCGTTGATTCTTGCAGGTTGCGGAGGCGAGGATTCTGAAAATACGGAGAGTCCGTCAGCCACACCAAGCGCAAGCCCGACGGAATCACCGGGTCAAGGTGATACTGTGGACCAGATTGAGTTCGAGGAAGTCGAAATCGATTCGCTCGACGAAGAAAAGGCGAACCTTATAAACTCAATGGCGCTGACAGGAGGATATTACTACTGGCTTGACGATGAAGGTTACTACACGGTATTCATTGGGCTCGGTCAAAGGCCCACTGCGGGATATGGGATAAAGGTCCTATCGGTGGAAGACAACGAAGGTAAAACCAATATAACCGTCGAGGAAACCGAACCCGGAGAAGACGAGATGGTTGCACAGGTGATAACTTATCCGTACACAGTTATACGGATGACTGGCATCACAGACAACTTCAACATCGTCGACACGGAAGGAAACTCATTCGAACTGATCGAAGTTGAAGATCTTTCCAGGCGCATGGTCGTGGTCAAATATGAAGGTCTCATAGACAATACGAGCATAGAGGCCTCATCCGGCGAAGAAACAATGGTATTTAGGAACGACAAGATGGCTTCCAGGGTTGAAGATCTGCAGGAAGGGTCTTTGGTACGGATTATCTACACCGAAAATGACGAGGGTCAGTTGATCCTTGAAAGCATTACAGCTGTAGATGCGGATTCATCTGAAACCGTCAAGAAGACAGGAATCTACCAAGGGCTCATAGACGGGAACAGCCTGGAAGTCCTGGTGGAAAACGAGTACATGGCCTTAAGGAACTCCGAAGTGGAAACAATGGCAGAAGGCCTTGAAAAAGGCAACGCTGTTGAAATAAGGTATTCCGTGTCGGACGAAGGTCAGCTTATCCTCGAAAGTATAAAAGCGCTTACAGAAGATTCATCTGAATCAGTCAAGACAACGCGCATATACCAGGGCCTGATTGACGGAAACAGTCTGGAAGTCCTGGTGGGTGATGTATACATGGCCTTAAGGAATGCCGAAGTGGAAACCATGGTAGAAGAACTGAAAACCGGCGACGAGGTTGAAATAGAATACAGTTTGTCAAAGGAAGGCCAGTACCTTTTGAAAAGCATCGAACCCGCTGAATAAATCAAACATTTTTTAAGATTAACCCCCGGGGGTTAATCTTAAAAATACGTTAGAAAAGTAAATTACAGACAATAACAAAATGCCCACATTTGTGGGCTTTTTGTATATAATAGAAATGTGGTTGATATCAGGGAACAGGAGGGGGGAAATGGAGACGAAAAAACCCAACCTTTTTATTGTCGGGGCTGCAAAAAGCGGCACCACTTCTTTATACACATATTTAAAAAATCATCCAAACATATATTTCCCGGACAGGTTCGATTTCCCCGGAAGCCCGCATAACCTGAAAGAACCGAAATACTTTTCAAGCAAATACCACACATATCCTCATATGGGGCCGCGGGATACCAGGACGGTGGATGATACCACGGTCAGGGAGCTAAAAACCTATCTGGAATATTACAGCAAGGCAAAAAACGAGAAATATCTGGGAGACGCTTCAACAGACTACTTATATTACTTTGAAACAGCCGATGACATATATGATTTCAACAGGGACGGCAAGATAATAATTTCCTTAAGAAATCCGGCTGAAAGGGCATATTCCGCATATACACATCTAAGGCGGGCATACCGGGAAAACCTGACATTTGAAAAAGCCCTGGAAAAAGAAGAAGAAAGGATTAGGGGGACTTACGAGCATTTGTGGGCTTACAAGGAATCGGGGCTTTATTACAACAGGGTGAAGCACTTCATTGAGGTTTTCGGCCGTGAAAATGTCCATGTTGTAATTTTTGATGATTTAAAAAGGGATGCCGATGAAGTTTTGGATGGAATTTATAGGTTTCTGGGGAGTGACCGTGCCGGGACGCCTGCACAAAAAAAGATATACAATAAGTCGGGAATACCGAAGGATAACTTAAGAGTCCGGATGTATAACAAACTCACCTCCCAAACGGGCAAATTCAAGAGAATATTGAAAGGGCCCCGTATAAACAGGTTTGCCATGCGTGTTTTTCTGTTTATCAAGGATAAACTCTTTACAAGTCAGCTGGTTAAGGGGCGGATGGAAAAGGAAACAAAAGGATATTTGCAGTCATATTATAAAGAGGACATGGAAAATCTGGAAAAGCTTCTTGATATTGATTTATCCCGCTGGTCGGCGAATTAGCGTTCAAGATGCAGGAACACTTTTTCCAAGGCATATTTTAAAAGGAGAATAATGGTACAATATATTACAAATCATATGCATCGCATATATTGACAAAATTGATATACTTAGGGCTTATACAATTCTATTTGTTTTGGACAAGCAGCCAAACCATAAAATGAAAGTAAGCCATAATGCAAAACATGGTTCG
>CAZWVS010000225.1:0-3039 GCA_964636935.1 uncultured Clostridiaceae bacterium | reverse complement strand
ATGCTGCCTGTCGACCAGTACAACGTAACCACCGGAATCATACCGGTTGAGGATTTGAAAAAAATAAGTAAAAGCTTCGATGTGACAATCACCGAGTTCCTCACGGCAGTTTATATTGAAAGCCTCGCCCGGATCAGAAAAAAACAGCGAAACCGGTCGAACGTGCGGCGAAGGATAGTGATACAGGTCCCCGTGAACATGCGCAACCTCCTTGAATCTTCAAGCATGCGCAATTTCTCCCTTTTCATCACCCCTTACGCATCCCCGCCTGTTTCGGACTTCAACAAGCTTGTAAGCGCTGTGAAAACATATATGAGAAAGAATGCGAAACTCGACAACCTTATGAAAATAATGAAAGACAACATTTCCGTCGGCGAGAACAGATGGGTGCGGATCGTGCCTTTGATAATCAAGCAGCCCATCGTGCGCTATATCGCCAACACAAGCGGCTCAACCCAATATTCCGGCACATTGTCGAACCTGGGTTTGCTGAAACTTCCCGATTCCATGACGGAATATGTCAAGGAGTTCGAATGCTGTCTCGGACCCGATCCCCATTCAAAGACAAACTGCGGCGTCATCGGTTATAATGGGAACATATTCATCACCTTCGGACGGGTTATAAGGGAAAGTGAGCTTGAGAGGCTGTTTTTCACAAGGTTGAGGAAATTCGGAGCGCCTGTGAAGCTTCGAAGCAACTGTTGAAAGGATACATGTAATGTCTTATTGCGTTGAATGCGGCGTCGAACTTGCCGAATATCACGATAAATGTCCGTTGTGCGGTACCCCTGTATACAATCCGCGCAGAAAAGTCGACCCCTCCAAAAGCGATTATCCCGAATTCAAGATACACAAATCCGTGGTGGGCAAAAGAAAGGTGATTCGCCGCTTGACCGGGTTCATAATAACAATCTGCCTTTTGACAGTGGCATTGATAACGCTTTTTATCGACTTCAAGACCTCAGGCTCAATCAGCTGGTCTTTATATCCGGCCTTGTCCGCCCTTCTTCTCTTTTTCAGCCTTGCGGTTCCTTTCTTTAAAAAACGCAACACTTTTTTCGGGACTTTTTCAAGGGTTTGGCTTTTGACTTCCCTTTATATAATTGCCGTCAACATAATTGCGGATTCGGGTTTTACCTGGTCCAGATATGTGTTCGCTTCAATGGTTTTCGTGTGGGTGTTGATGGCGGGGATTTTTTCAACCTCCAAAATACGGAGGTTCATGCCTGTGTTTCTTATGTATATACTTTCAGCAATCGGCTATTTCATAATCATCGGATATTGGCTAAGCAACTCCTCCACGGTGTTTTCGCTCATCCTTCCCCTTGAAGGTGTTTTGCTTATTGTTTTCCTGACGACCTATTTCATAATCAGGTCGGGGTTCCACGGAGTGATGAACATCATCATCCTTGCCCTCGCGGATATTCTTGTAATATCGGTTTTCTTTGATTTGATCATCACATCTTATCTTTATGGTGTGCTGGCTTTCACATGGTCCTTTATAATTGTTTTGATCTCCATCCCTTTGATTGCGGCTGCGGTCATAATAAAAAAACGCCTCAGGCTTCACGGCATCTTATCAAAAAAGCTTCATCGCTGATCCCGCCTCACCCATTTGGATCCTTCCCACTGCCGTCGGGCATGCACTTGTCGATTTCATTCTTTATGTAATCCCAGAGTTTTTCGGAACCTCCGGCGACTTCGTCTCGGTTCCCCGTTATCTGTTCATATGTTATGGTGTTCATATGCCAGTCCGCACCGTCCCTATGGATGTTTTGAAGCAGGGGTTCGAGCCTGTCCACGGTGGCTGCGAAACGCGCCTCGGGGGTTTGCCTGTCCTCGAATTCCATCCATATGTCCAGAAATTCCTTGTCCTGTCCACCCGGAAGCAGACCGAATATCCTGTGTGCCGCCTCGAGTTCCTTTTTTGAATGCTCCTTTGATTTTTCGTATACGATGACATCCCCAGCGTCTATTTCCACCAGGTCGTGTATAAGAAGCATTTTGACAACCCTCGATATGTCGATCCTTTTATTGGAATATTCCTCAAGCACCATCGCCATGATGCATATGTGCCATGAATGCTCGGCGTCGTTTTCGTATCTGTCCTCGGAGAAAATCCTGGTTTTTCTGATGATTTTCTTGACTTTATCTATTTCGTGTATGAATTCGAGCTGTTTTTGCAACTTCTCATCCATATCGGGTCCCCTTTTCTTGAACATCTAAACCGTCTTCTTCTTCCAAAACCCCGAAAGATACCCTATTATGCCGACAATGCAGACCACAATGTTGCTAAGTATTATTGCGTACCAGACCGATTTCTCTTCAAAGGATGTGAAATTCTTAAATAGAAGTATCATGGGTATCCTGAGAAGCCAAAGCCTTCCTATCATGAGCATCGATGAAAATTTGGTATGTCCCGTCCCTTGGAATATTCCGATCAGGGTCTGGAAAATCCCCATCAGGGGCAGTGCGAATATTATCACATAAAGAAAATACGTCCCCTGTTCTATAACCACCGGATTATCCGAGAAGATCTTGATGATACCGCTGGTGGCAAGAGCCATCAGGGTCCCTCCCACCAGCGAGAACAAAAGTGAATAGGCTATGCTTGTCCTAAACCCCTGCTTCACCCTTTCAGGCTTGCCTGCGCCGAGGTTCTGGCCCGCAACGGTCGTCAAAGCCCACCCTATCCCCATAAGAGGCATAAGGACAACCGAGTTGACCCTGCTTCCTATTACATAGGCGGTCAGGGTCATTTCGCCGAAAGACCTGACCATGGCTGTCATTATGGTGAATCCAAGAGCGGCTGTCGCCTGTCCCAAAGATGCGGGCACGCCGATATCCAGCATTTTAACAATTGTATCCTTATGGAATTTGAAATCGGGCAGTCTCAATTTGATCCCGAGCCTGCCCATTGAAAGCATCACCATGATAGCTATTGATATAAGGACTCTCGAAGTGGTCGTCGCGATGGCCGCCCCGGCCACCCCCCAGCCCAATGTGAATATGCATATGGGGTCGAGGATCACATTGATC
>CAZWVS010000224.1:0-3072 GCA_964636935.1 uncultured Clostridiaceae bacterium | reverse complement strand
GTTTTTTTATTTTTTCAATCTCACCGATTTTTATATTGCAAAGGACCAAAGCCGCCTCGGTTTTTTCGATAAATGCGCCGATTTCACCGGTATCGAGAGGGTTCTGCCTAATTATGTAATCAAGCCTGGCGTCTCCGAATGTGCAGGCCATTAAAACCGGTTTTGCTTTTTGTGCAGCCATGTCCATGAATTCCAAAAGCTCCGGCGAATCCGGTCTGTAACCGTGGATTGACGGATAAATCCTAAAAGCCTTGTAGTCAATGTTGTCATCGGCTATATCCATGTCCCGCCCGATGTTGGGAAGCATAGGATTCATTGAAAGCGCAAGGTCGTATCCCGTTCCGTCCAGTTGTTTGGAAAATTCCAGGTCCCGCAATACCGGGTCGTTATCCAGCACCGAGTCGAGACAGCTGACACAACCGGACTCGATACCATGCGTTTCATGAACAACCCTCAATTCGTCAAGAGCGGCCCTTTTCGACATAGCGCTCGGCCAGCTTCCCGCAAAACAGTTGTAATCCCTAGTCATTGCCGCCTCCCCAGGACTTTTAACGCGTTATTGTAGAAAATATTGCGCTTTGTTGACCCGTCCGCCTGAAGGTCTTCGATTCTTGCGATGCACTGCCTGCCCCCCATGGGCATATCTGTGCCGAAAAGCAGCCTGTCGCCGCCTATCAGTTCAAGCGCGTATTCGATTTCACCCTTTCCCGAAGGTGTCCCCGATATGTCCGGGTACACGTTATCGAGGTCGTAGACACAGCGCAGGCCGTGGTAGGCGTTCCCACCCATGTGCGCCATTATTATGCGAAGCCCGGGATACCTAAGCGCAAGATTTCTCACATGCACCCCGGTGCTTTCGAATTCAAGCTGTCCGGTGTCCTTATGGAATGAATGCACCAGCATTGGAATGTCGTAATCAATGCATTTTTCAGCTATTTCATTAACCCCCGGGTCGTCGCATAGCACCGAAACCCAGAGCTTCACGCCCTCCATCCCGTCTCCTTCAACCGCCTTTTTCATCACGTCCATCTTATTGGCGTGTCTGGGGTCTATATGAACAAAACCTCCGACAAGATCCGGGAAATCCCTCATGAAATCCCGGGTCAAACCGTTCAACATTTCAATTTCTTCCTTATCGGGATAATATGACGAAAGCGAAGAGACATAAACCCTTTTTATTGAAAACAGCCTACAGGCTTTAATAATCCTGTCACGGTCATTTTTATATGAACCGGCCCAGAGATGGGCGTGGATGTCAATTATCATATCTCCTCCGCAACACAATTATATACATATATTAAAAAAGCCGCAAGACTACCCTTACAGCATATTTGATGAAATATTGATGTCTATATGAAATGAATTAAATTTTGTCTGCGGATTACAGTTGATGCCAACCGCTTTCGTAGAAAGACATTCCCCTTCGAAGTCTTAACTATTCATCCACAGGTTCCGGCTCATCCTCTTCCTCTTCAGCCAATAATTCCTCGTATTTGGCGAGAATGAGGTCCTCCAGCATTTTTCTGGTTTCCGAGTTAATGGGATGCGCAATGTCTTTGAACTGTCCGTCCGGAGTCTTCCTGCTCGGCATTGCGATAAATAACCCGTTTTGACTTTCAATGATCTTGATGTCATGAACTGCAAAGCATTCGTCGATTGTCAGTGAAACCACAGCCTTCATTTTTCCGCCGGTTGCAATTTTCCTGATGCGTATATCCGTCACCTGCATCATAAGCCCACCTTCCCTTAAGATTAATAAAAATGCACTAGTTTCCTACAAGCGTCTCTAGTCTATATTCTAACCTGTCAAGACAATTATACCACAAAATGTAAAAAAGCAAACACATGCACGGTGACGACACCCCAAAAACACTCCAAAACCCCTATTCTTCCTCTTTTTTGTACACTTCTACCCTGTTCCTGCCTTTGTGTTTGGCAAGATAAAGGGCCGTTTCGGCGAAATGGATCAGCTCCCCCGCATTCAGGGGTTTGGAATCAAGGTTCGCCACCCCTATGCTGACCGTCACCTTTTCGTCGATGCCCAGGTATCCGAAATCCTCGCCGGAGATGTTCTTGCATATGGCTTTTGCTGTCGACAGGGCTTCCTCCGGACTGCAGTCGATTGTCATTATGTACTCGTCCCCGCCCCTTCTTTCCAGCATCGATTTGTTGCACCAGAGCAGACCTTCACCTCCCGGCAGCTTTTCTATGGCAAGTCTCGCTATGGCATCCAGCACCGCGTCGCCTGTCTTGAATCCATATTTATCATTTACCGCCTTGAACCTGTCGATATCCATCGCCAGACAGGATATGTTCTTGCCTTCTTCCCCGGCTTTTGCCAGCACCCCTGCGAATCTCTCCATATTTGTTTCTTCAGCGGCCATGCCCATCACATCCTCCATTTCCATATTCCAGATTCCCCTTATGCTTATTTTCTCATTTTCGGGAAGCGTCCTTATCCATTCGATTATCTTTTGCAGTCCCGCACTTCTCGCCCCCACCCTGTCGATGTCTATCCTGGCCTGTGTATACTTCCTATTCATTACACCAACAAGGTAATCTTTGGAAAAACTCTGTTTTTGCAGCTCCTGGATTTCAGCAAGTGAAAACCCAAGCTCTTTTAGAATATTTATGACTTTGATTTCAGCCGACTGTCCTTCTTCGTAATACCTGTATCCGGTGAAATCGTCGATTGAGGCGGGCTTTAGCAGGCCGATTTCCTCATAGTGGCGCAAGGCCCTTACCGTCACATTGTTCATATTTGCAAAATCGCCTATTTTCAACATTCCGGAACACCTCCTGATATAAGTATAGACCCTTACGCAGCGTGAGGGTCAAGGCATGAAAACAAATTTATTTTCATATTGTGTATTTCATCGGCTGTTTCCACTGGAACCCGTCTATTGCATAGCCCTTGCTATTTACATCAATGTCGGCAGTGCGAACACAAATTTTACAACGCTTTTTTAGTTTTCGTTACACTTATCGTTGCATTTTGCAACGCTTTTTGCGCTCTCGTTGCATTTACCGTTGCATTTTGCAACGCTTTTTCCACTCTCGTTGCATATCGCT
>CAZWVS010000223.1:0-3089 GCA_964636935.1 uncultured Clostridiaceae bacterium | reverse complement strand
TTTCGACATATTCATGGATGCCGGGGCGGCCATAAGCACCCCCACCTGCGGACCCTGCCTGGGGGGACACATGGGTGTGTTGGCAAAAGGTGAAAGGGCCGTAGCGACGACAAACAGGAATTTCGTAGGCAGGATGGGTCATCCGGAAAGCGAAGTGTATCTGTCGAGCCCGTATGTGGCGGCGGCTTCAGCCGTGACGGGAAAGCTCACGTCGCCGGCGGAACTGCAGGAGGTGTAACATGAAGGCAAAAGGAAAAGCTATAAAATACGGTAATAATGTGGATACGGATGTAATAATCCCGGCAAGATATTTGAATTCGTCGGATCCGGATGAACTTGCCATGCACTGCATGGAGGACATCGACGCGGATTTTTCATCCAAGGTTGATAAAGGCGATATAATCGTGGCGGCCAAAAATTTCGGATGCGGCTCCTCGCGCGAGCACGCGCCCATAGCCATCAAGGCTGCGGGAATATCCTGCGTAGTGGCAAAGACATTCGCAAGGATTTTCTACAGGAACGCCATAAACATAGGACTCCCCATACTCGAATGCGAAGAGCTATACGAAAACACAGATGAAGGGGACAGGCTTGAGATTGATTTCGACAACGGCGAGATCAGGAACATTACAAAAAACAAGACATTCAAAACCCAACCCTTTCCAGCATTCATGCAGGAGATAATAGAAAATGACGGGCTGGTCGGATATATAAAAAGCAAAAGCGAGTAGGAGAAATCGATGAAATACAAGATAGCTGTTTTAAAAGGTGACGGAATAGGCCCGGACGTGGTGGACTGCGCAATAGATGTTTTAAACGCCGTGGCAGAAAAACACGGATTTGAACTGGAATATATAGAAGGTCTCATAGGAGGAATCGCCATAGACGAAACCGGTGCGCCCCTGCCGCAGGAGACCATAGACATATGCAAGGCATGTGACGCGGTTCTGCTTGGGGCCGTCGGAGGGGCGGTCGGCGGATCAAGATGGGACAACCCGGACGGGAACCTAAGGCCGGAAGGCGGACTCCTGGGTATCAGGAAAGAACTCAAGCTGTTTGCAAACCTAAGACCCGCCATAATATATCCTCAGCTTAGGGAGGCTTCGCCGCTTAAAGATGAAATAATAGGCGAAGGCATCGACATACTCGTCATGAGGGAGTTGACCGGAGGCATATATTTCGGTGACAAGTTCAACGACGGGGAATGCGCCTGGGACGCCATGAAATACACAGTATCTGAAATAGAGAGGATTGCCCGCAAGGCTTTTGAGGCGGCAAGGGTGCGAAGGGGAAAGGTCACCAGCGTAGACAAGGCGAACGTTCTCGATGTTTCAAGACTCTGGAGAAAAGTAGTTGTCGAAACTGCAAAGGATTATCCCGATGTGGAACTTGAACACATGTATGTGGACAACGCGGCCATGCAGCTTGTCAAAAATCCGGGGCAGTTCGATGTAATAGTGACGGGCAACATGTTCGGAGACATACTTTCGGACGAGGCAGCCATGATAACCGGATCGATAGGCATGCTCGCATCGGCAAGTCTCGCCGAAGGGACAATGGGCCTTTATGAACCCGTTCACGGATCGGCTCCCGACATAGCGGGAAAGGATATAGCAAACCCCATGGCCACCATATTGAGCGCGGCCATGCTTTTAAGATATTCCCTGGGGATGGAAGAAGCCGCCGCCGACATTGAAAAAGCCGTTGAAAAGGTATTGGAACAGGGCTACAGGACTGTGGACATAGTAAAAGAAGGTGACAAGACCATTGGAACAACGAAAATGGGGGAATTGATCAGTAAATCATTGTGATTTGCGGCATGTTACCACAAAACCATTTGATTTTGTAATATAATAGGCATAACGAAGGAAATTCAACGGATTCGGGGGGATAAGTTGGGAAAATTTCTAGTTATTTCAAAAGGGACAATTCATCCGTCGCCATGCTGCAGGATAAGGCTGGCCGGAATACTTAACCGGATTCAGGGGAGCGAATTTTCTTTCAGCGGCAGGTTCTCATCTTTAAGGGAACTTGATTCCGGGAGATGGGACGGGGCAATCCTGTTTTTCCATAAAAAAAGAATCGATTATAAAAGCCTTTCCTCGCTTATTCATTTTGTTGAAGAAGGAGGTGGGCTTTTTTGCATACACGGGGCGCTGGCATCATTCAAAGCTAACGACAAATACAAGAAACTCACAGGGTCTGAATTCACAGGACATGACAAGATATCCCGGATATCAGTCAAAGGGAACTTCGAATATGAAATATTTGACGAGTTATATGAATTCGACCTGCAGGACGGGTGCGATGTGATCCAGTACGGCAACGGTAAACCGGTGTACTGGATCAAAAAATACGGCCGGGGAAGTGTTGCCTGTCTTGCGCCGGGACATAAATGCGCCTCATTCCAAAATGAAGGTTTTATCAAAACTATAAAGGATGCGGTTAAGGTTACGGAGGAAGGGAAGGGGAAATGAAAAACGTCAAACTTGCGGTTATAGGCTGCGGAGACATTGCAAAAGACGTGATGACTGTATGCAAACTGACGCCCGGAGTGAAAGTAGTTGATTTTTGTGACATAGACGAACAAAAAGCCTTAAAGCAAGCCAAAAGATTCAATGTTAAGAGGACCTATGACGACTACCGGAAAATGCTAAAAGAAACCGATGCCGATGCAGTGTATATCTCCCTGCCCCACTATCTTCATCATCCCGTGATCATGGATTCGCTTAACGCTTCAAAACACATATTATGTGAAAAACCCATAACCATACGGGTGGATCATGCAAGGGAAGCCGTAAGGATTGCCGGGGAAAAGAAAAAGGTGCTGGCGGTCAATTACCAGTACAGATACGATAAAAACTGCTATAGGCTTGTCCGTGCTGTTAAAGAGGGAGACCTGGGAAACATATACCACATAAGGTGCGTTGTTCCCTGGGGGAGGGACGACAGCTATTTTAAAAACGCCCCCTGGCACGCATCCCTTGAAAAAGCGGGGGGCGGAACCCTGTTGACACAGGGTTCGCACCTGCTGGACATCATTTTGTGGATGTTCGGATGCGGTGTGAAAAATGTGGAAGGCGAATGCA
>CAZWVS010000222.1:0-3136 GCA_964636935.1 uncultured Clostridiaceae bacterium | reverse complement strand
TACCCCTACAACAAGTCCGATTGCTATCCCGAGTGCCATGTAAACAGTTGTGTAATCACCCTGTGTGACCAAATCATGTTCTTTTTCAAGATGCTTAAGGGTCACCCTTATGATTTTTTTATATCTTCTACGGTGGGCATCCGGCTTTGAGTTTTTCATTTCCCTTATCACCCCGCCGACTGCGTCCGCATATTTGCCGCATTCCGTGCAATCCTCAAATTCATTCATCCTTATGAGCATGCGTTTTGTTTGATCCAGTTTGAATCTCTGGGCCACTTTTACATTAACACTGTTTTTAATCTGCTCGATGTCCTCAAGCATTTCATCAATTGACATTTTCAACCTCCCGGATATAGATATTTGGATTTACCCCTTATCTGTTAACAAGGCGGAAGAGTCGGTTGCTCAACCCGTTCCCCAGATCTATTTCGTCTCTATTTACAACCGTGAAATATGGTTCGGTTATTTTTTCTATTTTTTCATTAGAGAGGTTCCAAAGGAATAATCCGTCTTCATCTTCATAGAAATCCTCCGATTTCCTTTTAAGCCCTATCTTTTCGGCAAAGGATTCTTCCAGATGCGGGTTTATCATCAGCAGCACCCTGCCGCCGGGCTTTACAACCCGGTGTGTCAATTTTAAAAGTTCTGCACCGTCTTCAGGTGTGAGATTGTCAAGGATGCCCGTCAGGATCCCCCCATCGAAAGTGTCCTCTCCCAAGGCTCTCAATTTATCAAGCCCTCCGGCGGTGAAAACGGCTCTTTTTTCAAACCCCGCCCTTTTGACAATTCTTTTTGCCCTTGTAATGGCTTTTTTCGATATGTCTATGCCGTATATGCGCCCGACTCCGAGATCCAGGCTTCTAACCAGAAGCTTGCCGTGCCCGCATCCGTAATCGACTATGGCGCCCCCTTCGGACGAAACCCATTCGAGGGCTTTTTCCAGGCTGTCTTCATTGATTTTCTCAGAAGGGTCGTACTCGGGAGTCCCTTCAAAAAATCTGTTCCAGTATTCGGCCGCTTTTTCATATCCCTTCATTTTATCCCCTCCCCTGAATATTATATCAAATATGACCATTCATGTTTTCACACAAACATTTTAACTAATTCGTACTCCTTACATATTGCAAATCTTTTATGTCCCTGCCCAGATAAGCATCCAGTGTCCTTCCCGATCGTCTGAACCCGTTTCTTTCATAAAAAACCTGCGCCCTTTTGTTTTCTTCCAGCACCCATAGGATGACTTGTTCATATCCCTGCTTTCTTATTTCCATAATCCCGTATTCAAGCAGTTCTTTTCCAAGCCCCTTGCCCCAGAATTCAGGCATGAGGTATATTCTCCACAATTCAATTGAATTATCCGGAATTTCAATATATCTGCTTTTACCGTATGTCAGCAGTCCAGCTGGTTTGTTTTCATGATAGGCCAGTAAATTCAAGGGTTCGCCGAGACTCACTTCCTTCAAAAATCCTTTTTTCCGTCTTTCAAAGGAAAAAGACCCTTCAACTGTTTCCTTTGGGAAGATAGTCCCAAAAGCCTCTTTCAAAGATTTGGAATGAACCGAAGCCAGATCGTCAATATCCTCGAGTGAAGCATATTTTATCTGCATTTCCCCTCCCTTATTGCACCCCACCCCTAAATGACGCCCTTTTTGTGGCAGAGGTTCCTCCAATCGGTCAGCCAGTGATACTGTTGATCCAAAAAATCTTTGCTCAATGTTTTTTCGCCTTTGCTTTTTGTTATAGTAGCAATTAATTCGTAATGTCGTATGGCTATAAATGAAAACACGGCGTCATATTCATCATTTTCGGTTTTCCGTGTGTAGTTTTTACAGAATTTTTCGAACATCCGTCCCGTTTGATCGAATGCCTGCGCATTGAAGCTATTAAAATTCGACATGTCACAAATCACCGCGGCGTCAATAATGGAATGCGACCTGGAAGCTATGTCGAAGTCGAATAGGGTTATGCCCCTTTGGGGATTTTTAATCATGTTGCCGGTGTGGAAATCACCATGGCAAAACCCTTTGGAGGCCAACGACACCCGCTCCCAGGCCTCCCGGCCGAAATCATCGAGCTCTTGTATTCTTTTTATATCGTATTCGGCATTTTTTAGGAAGTCGATATAACGGTCCACATAGAAAGCTTTTCCTCTTTCAATTACAGACAGCGGATAATCCTCCATCATGTTGTGAAGCTGTCCTGCCATTCCCCCAAGTCTATGAATGTCCTTTTCCTTTTCGGGCTCCTCCCCTTCAACATATTCGAATAAAACACCTACGCATTCACCTTCGGGTGACTTAAGAAGAGTATAAGGAGAATCTCCATGGGGGATGATGCGGGCAACGGGAAATCCCCTTTCCGCCAAATATGAAATTATTAAAGCCGCCTGTATAGCGTTTTTTGTGTTTTCACTTCTAAAAAGCTTGAACACATAATTTGCGCCACTGGTCCGGATAGAGTAGACAAAGCCTATCATTTCCCTGTGAAGACTCATTTTCAGTATGTCGATCCCGTAATGCTCCCTTACCACAAGTGACAAGTTTTTAACATCTTCATATGGATTCATCCTGCCCACGCAAACCTCGTTTCAGAATTAACAGGAATATATGAGGCATTCCCGTGTTGTTCAGCTGTCCCTATTTTCCATTCTTGAACTTTTTCTCGTAAAGAAGAACAAAACCATAGAATGAGAGGATCAGACTCGCCGCAAAGGACAGGCTGAGCATTAAGCTGTCGTTAGCGGAATCATTTAAGCCTCCTCCACCGAAAATCGCCGATACCAGCTCGGTTCTTCCCTCCCAGACCATTATGTCAGGCATATGCCCCACAGCTGCAATTGCGATGCCGACGAACAATATTGTTCCAGCAAACATGAATATTCCACCCATTGTCGTCCTTTTCATATCTCCCCCATTTCTCCTTTGCTCCTATTGCTCCAGGTTTTCCAGAATGTATGCGAGGCTGTTTTTTGTAAGTCTCAGCTTGAAGTGGATGGCCTCTTCCCCGTATTCCTTTTCCAATATGTCCGTATTCTCGTGTATGTAGGATATTATTCTTCCCTTGTCATATGGGATGTCCATGTTTCTTGTGACCCTTTCGCCTTCCGCCGCGGCCTCAATCTGTTGAATCAGGACAT
>CAZWVS010000221.1:0-3153 GCA_964636935.1 uncultured Clostridiaceae bacterium | reverse complement strand
CCTTCCGATTCATATGTGATTTCCACTTCCCTGCCTTCGTTCGTATATAGGAGTATCGTAAGATCCAAGGGGTCGTAAACACGTCTGTTGTCAATGGAGATGATCCTGTCCCCGTCCCTGATCCCCGCCTCGTATGCCGGAGAGCCGTCTATGACTTTTGTATTGTCATCCAGGGCATAGCCTGATGACAGGAATAAGACAAACAGAATCAACAGGGCGAAAAGAAAATTCGCCGCTGGACCGGCCGCAATGGTTATTATCTTTTTATATGCGGGCATCGAGGAATAGGATGTGGAGGTCTCCACTTCCTTTTCTTCGCCCTCCATGCTCACAAAACCGCCTATGGGGATGGCCCGTATACTGTATACGGTCCCGTTTTTTTCCACGCTGAAAAGTTTCGGCCCCATGAACAATGAAAATTCAAGCACCCTTATCCCCACGGCTCTGGCCGCAAGGAAATGTCCCGTCTCATGAACGATTATTATTGCACTTAGCGCTAAAATTGCTACGACTATAGTCATTTCTCACCTCTTCGTCTTGCAGTCTCCCTTGCGTTGCGGTCCGCTTCGACCAGCACCTCGACCGAGTCGGCCTTCAAGGTTTTGTGACCCTCCATGACCGACTCCACGATTTGTGCTATCCTGACAAATCCTATCCCGCCCTCAAGAAACATCCCCACCGCCTCTGCATTTGCCGCATTCATCACACATGGCATGGTCCCGCCCGTCCGTCCCGCTTCATAGGCCAGCGCAAGACATCTGAATGTCCCGGTGTCGGGTTTTTCAAAATCAAGACGCGCCGTGTTAAAAATGTCCAGCCGTTTAAAATCGTTTTCCACCCTTTCCGGATATGTAAGGGCATACTGTATAGGAACCCTCATATCGGGAGCGCCCAGCTGCGCGATGACGCTCCCGTCCTTGAACCCCACCATCGAGTGAATGATGCTTTGGGGGTGGACCACGACCTCTATGTCGTCGTAACCGATGTCAAAAAGCCAGTGCGCCTCTATCACTTCAAGCCCCTTGTTCATCAGGGTGGCGCTGTCTATGGTTATTTTCCGTCCCATTGACCAGTTCGGATGTTTTAACGCCATTTCCGGGGTCGCTTTTTCCAGTTCGGTGATATCACAACCCCTGAAGGGGCCGCCCGATGCCGTAAGGTAAATCTTATCGGCATATCTTCGGGAACCGCCCATGCATTGGAATATGGCTGAATGCTCACTGTCGACGGGAATGATTTCACAACCTGTTTCTTCAGCTTTCGACATGATGAGGTTGCCTGCGGCAACAAGCGACTCCTTGTTCGCAAGCGCGACCCTTTTGCTGTTTTCGACGGCGGCCAGCGTCGGCAGTATGCCGGCACCCCCAACGATTGCATTCACCACTATGTCCGCCCCGCTTTGCCTGACGCACTCGACTATGCCTTCAGTTCCCTGATAGCTTTTGACGCCGTCTTCTTTTTCGTTATTGAACCTTATATAAGCATCCCGGTCGTATAAGGCGGCATACCCGGGTTTGAATTCACGGCAGATGTCCAAAAGCTTTTCATGGTTTGAACCTGCTGCGACAGAGACAACCCCATATCCCGCCTTACGGCATACATCCAGTGTTTGTAATCCAATTGAGCCGGTTGCTCCGAGCACACATACTTTCATCATCTGAAACTCCCGCTGTTCATTATAACTCAAAGCCCGCCTATATCAAAAAAATCAAAAACATAAACGGGGCAAGAAACATTATGCTGTCAAGCCTGTCGGTCAAACCGCCATGGCCCGGTATCCATTTGCCGAAATCCTTTATTCCGAACTGCCTCTTGATGTATGAAGCACTCCAGTCCCCCACCTGGGCGACGGCTCCCGACAGTGCTATTACAACAACCAGTTTCCATATTTCGGGAATGTCTCCCGCTATGGATTTCATTATTACAGAATAGGAAAAAAGAACCACTGTGCATGCGACGTAACCGCCTATGCTTCCTTCTATGGTCTTTTTGGGGCTTATTCCGGGTATTATCTTCCTCCTGCCGAGAAAATATCCGGTGAAATACGAGAACACATCCGTTGCCACACCCCCGAGTACAACAAAACCCAAAAGCCATTTGCCCATGGGCATTTCAATCAATAGGACGGCAAAGCCCAGCAGTGCCACGGAATAAAGGCAACCGAAGACAGTGTTCACCACGTCGTCCATTTTGTATTTTTTTGAAAAAACCGCCACTGAAATGAAAATCATCAACGAAAATGTGATAAACAGCGTCAAATCCGGCTTTGCGGCTTTCCAGAATGACTGATACTGTAGATTGTACAATATTATTGTAAATGCCGCCGGCCAGGCATAAGCTATTGCACGGACAGGTCTGCGACCTGATTTTTGCAGCATGTTCATATATTCGACACAGCATGTCATGGCGAGAATCGCATAGAGAATATAGAAATACTTCACAGGCATCACAAACACCCAGATCACAAGAATCACTATTGTGACACCCGCTATTATCCTTTTTTTCATTCCTTCAAGCCTCCGTATCTTCTGCTTCTCCTGTTGTAGTCTTTTACAGCCTTCAAGAGCTGCTTTAAATTGAAATCAGGCCATAGGATATTCGAAAACCACAATTCCGAATACGAAGCCTGCCATAGCAGGAAATTGGACATCCGCCTGTCGCCGCTCGACCGTATTATGAGGTCGGGATCCGGAATGCCGGATGTAAACAAGTGTGCTGATATGACTTCCTCGGTAATATCAAAATACTTAATCTCACCCTGTGAACACTTCCTCGCGATATTGCGCACGGCATGGGTCATCTCGCTTCTCGAGCCGTAATCGAGGGCTATTATGAAAGTCAATCCCGTTTTGCCCTTTGTCTTTTCCTCCGCACGTTCAATTCTTTCAAGTATATCCTTTTCGAGCCTGCTGCGCAGCCCTATCACCCTGATCCTTATGTTTGAATCATCCAGTTCCCTGTCGGTGTAATCGAGAAACTCCCTTAAAAGGTTCATAAGGTCTTTCACTTCACCGGGAGGCCTTTTCCAGTTCTCAGTTGAAAAAGCATAAGCCGTAAGATATTGAAGCCCTATGGCATCACAGTCCTGAACCAGCTTCCGTATTGTTCTGGCGCCGGCTTTGTGACCCGCGCTTCTGGGCAAGCCTCGTCTTG
>CAZWVS010000220.1:0-3154 GCA_964636935.1 uncultured Clostridiaceae bacterium | reverse complement strand
CATTGAAATTATAAAAAGGGGCGGGAATACTGCAATGGATGCGATTTTCAACGTTCTTTCCCGTGATATCCGAAAAATCGATTCAACACAAATAGCCTATCGGGTAGCCCCCTTGCTAAACGCGGCGGGCCGAATGGGAAGTCCTGACACCGCCATGAAACTATTGCTGGAGGAAGATTATGGGAAAGCGTGCAAAGCCGCCGGGGATTTGAATGATTTGAACATAAAAAGAAGGGCCCTGCAGGAAAGGGTTTATCGAAGAATTCAAGAAATATTGTCAACAAGAGGGGAGATTCCGGCACAAAAGGTCATGGTCATAGCCGACGAGGACCTGCATAAAGGCATTATCGGAATTGCCGCATCAAAAATATCAAAGGACTTCAACCGGCCTGCAATAATTTTTTCCGTTGAAGGCGAAACGGCTCAGGGATCGGGCAGAAGCATAGAGGGGTTCCCGCTTGTGAAAGCTTTGGAACACTGTTCAGACCTGCTTGTGAGTTTCGGAGGGCATGATGCGGCCGCAGGAGTGAACATTGAAAGCGGAAAGATTGGGGAATTCAGGAAAAAGATAAACGATTACGCGTCTGAAGCCGAATGCGGGTTTCAAAAATCAAAAACCCTTAAGATTGACACACAGGTACATGAAGACGAAATGGGTCTGGAGAATTTCCAAAAAATAAACAGACTTGAACCTTTCGGCGAAGGGAATCCCGAGCCCCTGCTGTTGATTAAAAACGCTGTTTTGCAAAATAAAAGAATGGTTGGGAAAACACAAACACACATGTCGTTTGAAATCCGGAAAGGGGCATGCGGCATAAATTGCATATTTTTCAATTCATCCAAAGCCGCCCCTCTTATTGAAACGGGAACGGAATACGACATGGTCGCATCACCTGTGATAAACGATTTCATGGGAAGAAAAGAAGCGCAATTCAATATAATCGACATCAAATTGAGCGAAAAATCCACTGGTAACGATGATTATCTTATTTCGCGTATGCTGGTTGATATGTTAATATATAGAAAAACCGGTATGGAAAAAACCGGAAATAAAGAGGTTTTTGCACGGTTTTTGCAAAGCTCGGGGATGAACCTGTGGGCTGAAGAAATTTTAAACGGCAAATTTGATTGGGGGATTGGAAGAGAACAGGTGGGCAGGATATACAAACATCTTCGCGACAAGGGGGGATATTTCTTCGACATAAGGGAATTTTCACAAAAACCCGGTGTTGCCAAAGCATACATAGCCGTTGAAATCCTGAAAGAGATTGGGATTGTAAATGCCGTAAACGAGGGTCTGTATGGATACAGGATATTGGGCATAAGGAGAAAAGGCGGAAAAAAACTGGAGACTTCCAAAATATATGAATTTGTTAATTCGGTGGTGTGAAAATGGATGCGAAGTTCAATAAGCTGATTGAAAAAATTAAATCCTACAACCCTAACTCCAATTTCGAGCTGATTGGCAAGGCATTCGAAGTCGCAGAAAAATACCATGGCGGACAGATGAGGAAGTCCGGCGAGCCTTTCTTGTCCCACCCGATCGAAGTCGCGATGATTTTGGCGGATCTCGAGCTTAATTCAAAAACAATAGCCGCCGGGCTGATGCATGATGTCATTGAGGACACTGAAGCCGAATATGAAGACATAAGGGAAATGTTCGGCGAGGAGATAGCGGACATGGTGGAAGGGGTCAGCAAACTTTCTAAAATCGCTCTTGACACCCGAAAAGAACAGCAGGTGGAAAACCTAAGAAAAATGCTTATGGCCATGTCAAAGGACATAAGGGTGATAATCATAAAATTGTCGGACAGGCTTCACAACATGCGCACGCTGTCCCATGTATCACCGGAAAAGCAAATGGAAAAAGCCACCGAAACCCTGGAGATATATGCCCCGATAGCCCACAGGCTCGGAATGTCGGCTTTCAAATGGGAGCTTGAAGACCTGGCGTTTCGATATCTCAAACCTGATGAATACAAGGATATAGTCAAACAGATTGCCGCTAAAAGAAAAGAACGGGAAAAATATATTGAAGACATCATAAACGATATAGGCCGAAGCATAAGGGAAAAGGGCATAGAAGCCGCGCTTGACGGCAGGGTTAAGCATCTATACAGCATATACAATAAAATGAAACGGCAGAACAAGTCCATAGACCAGGTGTTCGACATGTTTGCAGTCAGGATAATAGTTGACAATATCAAGGACTGTTATGCCGCTTTGGGAACGGTGCATGAAATGTATAAACCGGTACCCGGCAGGTTCAAGGATTATATCGCCGTACCCAAACCCAACATGTACCAATCGCTTCATACCACCCTGGTTGGAAAGAAAGGACACCCGTTCGAAGTGCAGATAAGGACATACGAAATGCACAGGGTGGCGGAATACGGCATAGCGGCCCACTGGAAGTACAAACAGGGGGTGAGCCGGGCCGACGATATGGAGAACAAGCTTGCATGGCTCAGACAAATGCTTGAATGGCAGAAGGACACCGCCGATGTGGATGAGTTCTATGATAATATGAAAATAGACCTTTTTTCCGACGAGGTTTTTGTTTTCACCCCTAAAGGCGATGTCGTGAACCTACCCGCGGGCTCGACTCCTATAGATTTCGCCTATTCGATCCACAGCGCGGTCGGAAACAAGATGACGGGTTCAAAGGTTAACGGGAAAATGGTCCCCATAAGCTATATCCTGGAAAACGGGGACATAGTTGAGATAATCACACAGGCAGCTTCAAAAGGTCCGAGCAGGGACTGGCTCAAAATCGTGAAAAGTTCCCAGGCGAAGAATAAAATCAGACAGTATTTCAAAAAGGAATTCAGGGATGAAAACATAGAAAAGGGCCGTGAAATGATAGAGCACGAACTAAAAAGGCAGGGTCTATCATATTCTGAAATATTCAAGCCGGAATATTACGACGATATGCTGAAAAGATATAATTTCAAGAGCATAGAGGACGCCTTCGGCGCAGTGGGATATTCGGGTATTACCGCCAACAAGATCATATCCAGGATAAAGGGGACATACAGGAAACTCAATGAAACAGAACCTGAACCTGTGACAAAGCCCTTATTGCGGCAAAGCACGGCGCAACATGAGTCAACCGACGAAAGAGGTATTATCGTAAAGGGCATAAACAACTGCC
>CAZWVS010000219.1:0-3159 GCA_964636935.1 uncultured Clostridiaceae bacterium | reverse complement strand
AAAACCTCGTAATAGTCTCTCTTATCAGCCACAAACTTCTCCTTGGCAACGGAAACTGCCCGATCCGGGCAGTTCCGTCATGCTGTTCTCTCACTTACTCTTCTTCATCGTCGACAACTTCGTAATCAGCGTCGTATACATTGTCGCCTTCGTCGGTTCCGGTGTCTTCACCGGGCTGTGGTCCGGCGTCCTGATCCGGGTTCTGCTGATATATCTTTTGCGAAACTTCGTTGAAAGCTTCCGTCAGTTTTTCATTTGCGCTCTTTATTCTATCATAGTCGTTATTGGAAAGCGCGTCTTTTACATTTTGTATCTCAGTCTCCAGTTTGGTTTTGTCGTCGCTTTCAAGCTTGTCACCGAGATCTTTCATCGTTTTTTCCGCCTGGTATACGGCTGAATCAGCAGTATTCTTGATTTCCGCCTCTTCCTTGCGCTTTTTGTCGTCAGCTGCATGCTGTTCGGCGTCTTTTACAGCTTTTTCAATATCTTCATCCGTCAGATTGCTTGTTGCTGTTATTTTTATTTTCTGCTCGTTGCCTGTTCCCAGGTCTTTTGCGGATACATGCACTATGCCGTTCGCGTCAATATCGAATGTCACTTCAATCTGCGGAACTCCTCTAGGTGCGGGCGGAATGCCGGTAAGCTGGAATCTACCGAGTGTTTTGTTATACTGTGCCATTTCCCTCTCGCCCTGCAGAACATGTATGTCCACCGAGGGCTGGTTGTCGGAAGCTGTTGAAAACACCTGGCTCTTTTTCGTCGGTATGGTTGTGTTTCTCTCGATGAGCTTGGTGAAAACCCCTCCGAGGGTCTCAATCCCAAGTGACAACGGTGTCACATCAAGGAGCAGCACGTCTTTAACTTCACCTGTCAGCACTCCAGCCTGTATTGCGGCGCCTATGGCCACGCATTCATCGGGGTTTATCCCTTTGAACGGGTCTTTTTTGAGAAACTTCTTAACCGCATCCTGCACTGCGGGTGTTCTTGTCGACCCGCCGACCATGAGTATTTTATTGATGTCGGAAGGCTCCAGCCCTGCATCGGCCATGGCTTTCTTCGTCGGTCCCATTGTCTTGTCAACAAGGTCCGATGTCAAATCATCGAATTTCGCCCTGGTGAGGGTCATATCCAGATGTTTGGGGCCGGAAGCGTCCGCTGTGATAAAGGGCAGGTTTATATTTGTGGATGTGACTGTTGAAAGCTCGACTTTCGCTTTTTCCGCAGCCTCCTTAAGGCGTTGAAGCGCCATCTTGTCTTTGCCGAGGTCGATCCCGTTCTCGGCTTTGAAAGTCTTTACCATGTAGTCGATTATCTTGTCGTCGAAATCGTCACCGCCAAGCCTGTTGTTTCCGTTTGTAGCAAGAACTTCGAATACACCTTCGCTTATATCCAGTATGGATACGTCGAATGTTCCTCCACCGAGGTCGAAAACCATTATTTTCTGGTCTTCTTCTTTTTCAAGGCCATATGCGAGTGCGGCCGCGGTGGGTTCGTTTATTATTCTCAAAACTTCCAGTCCCGCGATTTTGCCTGCGTCTTTTGTGGCCTGCCTTTGAGAGTCGCTGAAGTATGCCGGAACCGTTATAACGGCTTGATTTACAGTCTCACCCAGATAACTTTCGGCGTCGGCCTTGAGCTTTTGAAGAATCATCGCCGATATCTCCTGCGGTGTGTGCTTCTTGCCGTCTATGTCAATCTTCCTATTTGTTCCCATATCCCTTTTGATTGAAAGCACGGTTCTGTCGGGATTGGTTATGGCCTGACGTTTCGCCACCTGCCCGACCATTCTTTCTCCTGTTTTCGCAAATGCCACTGCGGAAGGTGTTGTTCTCGCTCCTTCGGCGTTTGTTATTACGACGGGCTCTCCGCCTTCCATAACAGCCACACAGGAATTTGTTGTTCCTAAATCTATTCCTATTACTTTTGCCATTTCTTTTTCCTCCTAATCTTTTATATTAATTTTCTAGTTAGCTACTTTTACAATGCTATGTCTTATTACCTTGTCTTTAAAAATGTATCCTTTTTTCAATACCTCAACCACTTCATTTTCGCCGTATTGGTCGTCTGTAACATGCATTACCGCGTTGTGAAGTTCCGGGTCGAAGTTTTCACCTATGCACTCGATTTCCTCTATGTCCAGTTTGTCAAGGACTTCCCTGAACTGTCTATAGATTAGCTCGATGCCTTTTTTCAAATCCGCCTTATCGGCTTTCTTGTCGTCGGCGTTTTCTTTTGCCAGTTCCATATTGTCAAATACCGGCAGAAAAGCTTCCAAAAGACTTGCCGTTGCATTTTTATATATGTCGTCCTTTTCCCTGGCGGTTCTTTTCCTGTAGTTGTCGTATTCCGCTGCAATGCGTTTAAGACTGTCGGTGATTTCCTCTTTTTCCTTCTCAAGCCGATCTATCATCTTTTTTAGTTCCTCTGTTTTGTTTTCATTTTCCAAATTGTTCCGCTCTTCGGTTTCCGGCATCTGCCCGGCTTGGTCCTTTTCTGTTGTTTTTTTCTTTGCTGTCATTTTCTCCCTCCTCTCGTTAAAGCATTCTAAACATCTCGTGCATGAGCTTATCCACATCTCGCATTGATGCAAGCACTTTGCTGTAGTTCATTCTAAGCGGTCCGGCGACACCGAAGGATATCATGCCCCTGGTGTCGAAATCGAACGTCCTGTAAACAGTTGTCATGTTTTTGAACTCGCTTATCTCATTTTCGCTTCCTATTTTTATGTTTATTTCATTCTTCCCGTTTTTTCTGAAAATATTACATAGCATTTGCTGCTGGTTGAATATTCCGAGAATCTGCCTTGCCGTATCGCGGTCGTAAAACTCCGGTAGCTCGAACAGATTCGATGTTCCTTCCACTATTACGTCGACATCGCAGTTCTCCGAAACCTGTTTTGCTATTTCTTTTACAATTTTTGCGACATCATTTTTATATTTTTCTACATCCACCTTAACATCCCCGATACCGAAGCTTTTAATTCCTTTGAGCTTGGCGGTCAGCATATGTGATATCTCGTCAAACTCCTCCTTGGAAATGCTCTCTTTTGTATCGGTCATGAAACTTATTGTTTTTTTACTCTCCATCAATACGACGCAAAGCACTTCCTTTTCACCGGTTTTAATAAGGTGTATGAGGTCGACGGCATCCCTTCCGTCC
>CAZWVS010000218.1:0-3189 GCA_964636935.1 uncultured Clostridiaceae bacterium | reverse complement strand
TTCGCGTTAATTCCCGTGTTCCTTTTATTGACCCTGGCAACGGCATTGTTTTTACAGAGGAAAACCAATGGGACCCCAAAAAGTCTGTCCTGACCTATGCCAGTTCCAGTGCGATCTCCATCATTTTTGTGAATGCGGTCTGCCTTTCTTCCGAAGTGGTTTCCTCATGGGTCACCAGCGAATCCGAAACCGTAAGTATGCAAAGGGCGTTCACGCCCGCTTTTGCAGCATTCATGTATAATGCCGCCGCCTCCATTTCAACAGCCAGAACCCCCATATCCGCCCACTTTTTCCATGAGTCGGGATTATTGTCGTAAAAAATATCCGAGGAAAATATGTTTCCCACCCGGACAGGGGTGTTTTTGTGTTCCGCGATTTCCACGGCCTTTTTCAGCAGTTTCCATGATGCCGTGGGGGCGTAGTTTCCGGGAAGTCCGTATTGGGAGGCATAATTGGAATTGGTTGACGCGCTCATTCCGATAAGGACATCATAAAGCTTTAGATCCGGCTGGAAGGCCCCGCATGACCCCACACGGATAAGGTTTTCCACCCCGTAGGTGTGAATGAGCTCATATGAGTAAATGCCTATGGAAGGCATGCCCATACCCGTTCCCATTACTGAAATTTCCCTTCCCTTCCAAGTCCCCGTATATCCGAATGCGTTCCTGACTGCATTGAAACGCACGGGATTTTCAAAATATGTTTCGGCAATGAACATTGCCCTTAAAGGGTAGCCTGTCAGAAGGATGGTCTTGGCTATCATCCCTTCACGGTCAACTTCTATGTGTGGTGTTTTTTTCATCGTAAAAACCTCCATGCATTTTATATGGCTTGCTTTGCCACGTAATAATTATATCATAGGCCCTGCCGGATAGCTTGAAAACGCCTTGATTACAATCTTTTCCCGTATTTGAAATCCGCCCGGATGCAGGCTTTTCCCGGTAAAAACACAAAAAGAATTGCACATTTGCAGACCTTTAATACTTTCCCTGTCCAATTCAGCCCGCTGAAAATTTGACATGTGTTAAAATCTTTAACATTGCAAATCGCTGTGGTAAAATGTAAGCTGTTGAGATGAAATAAACAAGGAGATATTGATATGGATTTAAAGGCTAAGTTCAGACATGTGTTGGATTTCCCTAAAAAAGGGATTGATTTCATAGATATAACAACGGTATTGCAGGATCCCGAAGCTCTCCGGTACAGCATCGATGTGATGAAGGAAAGCATGGAGGAATTCGGTGATTTCGATGTCATCGTAGCTCCCGAAGCAAGGGGGTTCATCTACGGTGTGCCACTGGCGTATGCAATGAACAAAGGTTTCATTCCCGTAAGAAAACCGGGAAAACTGCCTTACAAGACCATCAATTTCGAATACAGGCTGGAATATGGAACGGGAACCCTTGAAATTCATGAAGACGCCATAAAACCCGGCCAGAAGGTGGTTGTTGTGGACGACCTCCTCGCCACGAGCGGAACAACCGAATCCATCATAAGGCTGGTTGAGAAAATGGGCGGTGAAATTGCCGGTGTGCAGGTGCTTGTGGAACTTGAAGTCCTGAAGGGCCGGGAAAAATTGAAGGATTACAAAGTAAAGTCCATAGTGAAACTTTGAACCTATCATGACTAAAGTCACGGGTGTTCTTCACTTAATCATAAAAAAAAGACCGGGCCAACCGGTCTTTTTTTGTAAATTGCTTTTTCAAGCTTCCGTCGGATAGGAAGCATCTATAATTATGTTCATGGCGTTTTGCATCAAACCTATGTTTACAATGCTCAAACCGAACACTGCAAGAATGACATACACAATAGCATTGTCTTCAACCTGGACGCCCGCCTTCTCCTGACATGTGGTTACGAGCTTCCCGAATTTATACATCCAGTATATTGCATATATCCCGCATGTTACCACGCTAAGCAGGACTTCGGTGCCCGGGTTTATTGTCTCGTCGTCAAGATAAAGCTTCACATCGTTTGAAAAAGCGTATATCCAATATATGCCGTAAATACCACAGGTTACGATAGAGAGTATGATGACTTCTGCAACAGATCTCTTATTAATCAAAAAAAACCAACTCCATTCCATTAAAAATTTCTACAGCAATCTTACCATATGCCCCTGCATATGGCAATTTTTGCTAAAAGAAAAAAACAATGCATGCAAATTTGCAAAATGAAGTTAAAAACACTTTTTTGTGCAGGAAAATTTATTTGCTTATTTTATCCAATATGGACCGGTTAAGCTTGAAAGGCCAGGGGGGGTGTGAGATAATGAAAAAAAAGCTTTTGGGAGATAACATGGCATTTGGTCTTGACATAGGTATAGATTTGGGGACTTCATCGGTCCTTCTGTATGTAAAGGGAAAAGGTATAGTCCTCAGGGAACCTTCCGTAGTCGCTATGGACAGTGAAGGCAGCATACTGGCGGTCGGGGAGGAAGCCCGAAGAATGATGGGCAGGACGCCTGGAAACATAATTGCCGTAAGGCCGTTGAGGGACGGTGTCATATCGGATTATGAAACAACCGAAAAAATGCTCAAATACTTTATCACCAAGGTATGCGGAAGACGGATAGCGTTCTTTAAACCCAGGGTTATGATTTGCGTTCCTAGCGGTATAACCGAAGTGGAGCGCATGGCGGTAAAAGACGCAGCCGACAATATCGGGGCAAAAGAAGTATATATACTTGACGAACCCATTGCGGCAGCCATCGGTGCGGGTCTTGACATATCCAAACCATATGGGAGCATGGTTGTGGATATCGGAGGCGGAACAACCGACATAGCGGTTATGTCGCTTGGAGGGATTGTCACCAGCAAATCAATCAAGATAGCGGGAGACAAATTCGATGAGGCGGTCATACGTTACATGCGCAAAAAGCATAGCATGCTTATCGGGGAGCGGATGGCCGAAGAAATGAAAATGCGCATCGGAACCGTTGTCCCATATGAAGAAGACCTCACAATGAATGTAAGGGGAAGAAATCTTGTGCTGGGGCTTCCAAGGACAATCGAGGTTTCGGCGAACGATCTTCTGGAATGCTTCGAAGAGCCTGTAACCAACATAACCGATGCGATCAGATATGTGCTGGATAGAACACCTCCGGAACTGGCCGCCGACATAAGCGACAGGGGGAGAATACTTACGGGCGGGGGCAGTCTTTTAAACGGTCTGGACCTGCTCATTGCG
>CAZWVS010000217.1:0-3248 GCA_964636935.1 uncultured Clostridiaceae bacterium | reverse complement strand
TATTATCTGGCCGAATATGGGTATTTTCACCTTTACCTTGTCCCATAGGTTCCGTCCGAATTTGCTGGACATGAATCCCTTCATTCCGGCGAATATGGCTATGGCCCCTACCAGAAACCAGTACCAGCCGGACCTAAGGGCCCCTGAAAGCCCGAAAACCATCCTGGTTATTCCCGGTATATTGTCCGTCGTGTCCCCAACCATCCCCTGGAAAACAGGCACAAGGAAAATCATCATACCCACCGACACTATGACTGCAAACCCCAGAACCATCTTGGGGTAGAACGTGGCCGATTTTATGCTGTCGCTGAGTTTCTTGTCCTTTTGCAGCTGCTCGGCAATCCTCAAAAGAGCGGTTTCAAGCATCCCCCCGATTTCCCCCGATTCTATGAGGTTCACATAAAGCTCGTCGAATATGTGCGGGTATCCGCTGAAGGAGTCCGTGAGGTTCATGCCGCTTTCCACATTTGCCGCTATGTTTTCTAGGGCTTTTTTAAAGGACGGGTTCTTGGTCTGTTTGGCAATCGTGCTTATCGCCCTTGTAACCGGTATGCCCGAACCTATCATGGACGCGAGCTGACGGCTGAACATGCTAAGGTCCCCTATTTTAACCGGTCGTTCATTGTGTATGAAACGCTCAATGGCATCGAAACGGGACTCTTTAATTTCAACTATGGTGAAATTCATTTTACGCAGCCTGTCGACTGCGGCGCTTTCTGTGGAGGCGCTTATTTTGCCGTTTATGGTTTCGCTGCTTCTTGTTACACATTCATATTTATATATCGGCATTTTGCACCTCCTTTACCATTCTCCCATTCGCTCCGGTGAGAACCGGCCTTCTTTTTCCAATATCCTGTCTATTTCCTGCTTATCTATACATTGCTCATACAATGTGTGCTGGCTTATTTTGCCTTTTTTAAAAAGATCCACCAGCGCGTAGTCCATTGTCTGCATCCCGTATTCCTGGGCGGTCTGCATGACACTGTACAGCTGGTGTTCCTTGCCTTCGCGGATGAGGTTCCTTATCGCCGGCATACCCCTCATGACTTCCGCAGCGACTATCCTTCCGCCTCCCGCCTTTGCCATCAGCTGCTGTGAAACGACCCCCTGTATGGTGGATGCCAGCTGTTGCCTGATCTGCTTTCTTTCCGTTTCCCCGAACACATCAATTATCCTGTTTATGGTAAGGGGCGCTGTCTGGGTGTGCAGTGTGGAGAAAACAAGATGGCCCGTCTCCGCCGCGGTCAATGCGATGGAAATGCTTTCAAGGTCCCTCATCTCACCTATGAGTATCACGTCCGGGTCATGCCTTAGCACATGTCTTAACGCACTAGCGAAGGAGTGGGTGTCGGCACCTATCTCCCTTTGTCTCACCGTGGATTTTTTGTGCCTGTGAAGATATTCTATCGGGTCCTCCACCGTCACTATGTTGAGCTGGCGGGACCTGTTTATTATATCTATCATCGCCGCAAGGGTTGTTGATTTACCGCTTCCCGTAGGGCCGGTCACAAGGACCAGGCCTCTTTTTAGATTGCAAAGCTCCTTTACCGTGTCGGGCAATCCCAGGGTGTTGAACTGGGGCACCTCGTAGGGAACCGCCCTGAAGACCACCGCATAGGAGCCCCTCTGCTTCATTATGTTGCCCCTGTACCGGGCCACCCCCGGTATCGAATAGGAGAAGTCCAGTTCCATTTCCGTTTCAAGCCTCTCCCATTCCCTGGGCGAAAGTATGTCTGAAAGCATGAAATTCAAATTTTCCGGGGTGATCCTGGGCAACTCCTGCTGTTCCAGGTCCGTTTCCACCCTGTAGCATGGCGGTACTCCGGCAACCAGATGAAGGTCGGATATCTTGCGTTCCGTCATCGGCCTTAAAAGATCCACTATTGTTGTGACATATTTGTCGCTTTCGTTTCTTTCGTATATCGCCATATCATCCCCTTGCCGTCAATTACCGGAATCTATGTTTGCAATCGCTGCGCGAACCTTGTCAATGTTTTCGGGAGTGTCCTCGACCCACATGACATATACGGGAGAGCCTGTCTTGGACACGTCGTCCGAGACATACATGTTGCCTTCGGGAATCCCCGACAGATAGGATATCAGCGGGATTCTCTTTATGAGGTCGAGTCTTGCCTGCATTGTCCCGGTAGCCCTGTCCACAACGGCTTTCATGGGTTCTCCCAGCCGGTCGACTTCAGCCAGGAAGTTCCTTACGGCTGTTTCTTCGCTCTTTGTGCAAAGCACCATTATCTGCCTTCCCAGTCCCGGGAATGAGAACTCTTTGAATGTGACTTCATCTGATTCATATGCCTTTTCCTCGCCGAATGCGTCTATCCTGTCCATGGCCAGGGCCGCGGTGAGGTTTTTGAATGTGTAGATGAAGAATGCGGGATCCTCGGGCCTGTTGGATGGTGTGTCAAGTTCGGCTATGAGGAAATCGACCATTTCCTTGTCGATATATCTGAAATTCACCAATATCGCATAGGGGTCCCTGCTGAGAACTGTGCTCGGTATCACTGTGACCGTGCCGCTTTCCCCCTCCGCGGTGGTCCATAAGCCAAGTTCCGACATTGCATTGTTCACAAGCTCGATATCGATATATTTCAGCCTGTATACGCCGAACTCGTTGTCGCTTATGTTGTCCACTGTATCAATTTTCCTGATGAGCTGGGCGACCGTATCCTGCACACCGGATTCCGCGCTTACCCAGAGCGTTTCCGGGTTGGCGCCCATGATGAAGGTGTCGGCTTCGATCCCGAGCTTGTTCATGATGCCCTCCAGCGAAGAAGCGGATATGAATTCCAACTTATATGCAATAAGGTTGCGGCATATGGTCATTTCCTGGCCGCCGTCGGCATAATATTCCTCCCTGTCAAGCATGTTGATTATTTCATTGACCTTCGCCACTTCGTACGGGAATCCCTGCACGAAGAACTGGTCCGTGTTTTCGTCCAATATTATGCTGGTCACGTCGACTCCGAGCATGGAAAGGTATCCGGTGAGTTCCTGTGCTGTCATGTAGTCCAATGTGAAGTTTGCGAAAACCATCATTTCCGGGAAACTGTCCTTAAGGGTTCCCGCCGGGCCTACAATCATAAGGTCGTTCTCCCTAACATAACTCAGCGCCGTTCCACTCGCGCCGGTGCTTTTCATGAATATCTCGAACGCCCGCGTGGCGCTTACATCGGATATGGAAAAGCTTGTGGAGAAACTGCTGCCAAGATAGATGATATTTACGCCGAGCTTGT
>CAZWVS010000216.1:0-3249 GCA_964636935.1 uncultured Clostridiaceae bacterium | reverse complement strand
ATCAAATATGTTTTCATATTTGAAAACCGGGGGGAGGCCGTCGGTGTCACAATGCCGCATCCACACGGCCAGATATACGGATATTCCTTCATACCTAAAAAAATCGAACTTGAGCTTGAAGCCTCAAAAGAGCATTATGAAAAAACCGGCGGGTGCCTCATATGCGACATGGCTTCCGAAGAAAAAAAATTCAACGGGAGAATCATATTTGAAAATGAAAATTTCATGGTTTTCCTGCCTTTCTTTACAGAATATCCCTATGGTGTATATATAGTTGCAAAAAGGCATGTGGATAACCTGTCGGATTTGATGGATGAAGAAAGGGACGCCCTCGGCATAACCATAAGAGACACCGTTGGCACCCTCGATGCCCTGTTCGGGATAAAATTCCCGTACATGATGTGCATGCACCAGTCGCCTGTGAATTCCGGAGACTTTTCCGACTATTATCATTTCCATATCGAATTCTTCCCTCCCATGAGGTCGGGGGACAAGATAAAGTTCAATGCGTCGAGTGAAACAGGGGCATGGGCGCACTGCAACACGACGGCTCCGGAAGAAAAAGCGGTTGAACTCCGAAAGGCATATGAAAAGCATATAGAAAAGAAAGAGGTCAAATAAGTTGTTCGAACATTTATATACGAAATTCATCGAGACATACGGAGGTGAAAAAGACGGCATTAGGGTTTTTAAAAGCCCCGGCAGGGTCAACATGATAGGAGAGCACATTGATTACAACGGAGGACATGTGCTGCCTGCCGCAATTTCAATGTACACGACGGTGCTGGCAAGGAAAAGGGAAGACAACATAGTGAGATTAATGGCCACGGATTTAAATTATGTCGTACAGGCCGAGCTTGACCGGCTCGAGTATTACAAGGACTATAAATGGGGCAATTATCAGCTGGGTGTGGCGTCCCAGCTGATTACGGAAGGTTACGACCTTAAGGGATGTGAAATGCTTTTCGAAGACAAGGTGCCTCTTGGAAGCGGACTATCATCGTCCGCCGCGATTGAAATCGCCACGGGTCTGGCTTTTTCAAAATTGAACGGACATGACATACCGATGAAGGAAATGGCGCAAATCTGCCAGCGGGCGGAACACAACTACGTAGGGGTCAAATGCGGAATAATGGATCAGTTCGCTTCCGCAATGGGGAAAAAGAACAATGCGGTGCTGCTTGACTGCAAAACACTTGAACACAGATATATCCCGCTGGAGACAAAAGAGTATAAGATAGTTATTTCAAACACGAACAAAAAAAGAAGTCTCGGGGAATCCGCATACAACGAAAGGCGTCTGGAGTGCGAAGAGGCCCTTGAGGAGTTGAAAACCGCATTCCCCGGAATAGGTTTTCTGTGTGACATAAAGCCGGAACAGCTTGAAGAAAACATAGGCCTCATAAAAGATGAAAATCGGAGGAAAAGGGCTGTTCATGTGGTCAATGAAAACGAAAGGGTGCTAAAAAGCGCCGCCGCTCTGGAAAGCGGGGACATGAAGGAATTCGGAAGGCTCATGAACGAATCCCATGAATCACTTAGGGATAAGTATGAAGTGTCCTGCAAAGAACTGGATGTGCTTGTTGATGCTGCGCTCGGGCATAAGGGCACGACGGGATCAAGGATGACGGGAGCGGGTTTCGGAGGCTGTACGGTCAGTCTTGTCAACTCCGCTAATGTCGATGATTTCATTGAAAACACAGGTAAAAAATATCGAAAGAAGACGGGGCTCGAGGCATCGTTTTATGTGAGTTCGGCCGCGGAAGGCGGCGGGGAGGTAGTTTGACATGGCTATATTGATAACGGGAGGCGCCGGTTACATAGGAAGCCATATGGCCTCGGAACTTATTGACAAAGACATTGAAACGGTCGTCATAGACAACCTGTCCACCGGAAACAGGGAGGCGGTTCTTACCGACAAATTTTATGAAGGCGACATAAGGGATAAAAACATGCTGGATAGGATTTTCACTGAAAACAAAATAGACGCGGTCATACACTTCGCCGCTTCTTCCATCGTTCCCGAAAGCATAGCCGATCCGCAAAAATATTACGACAACAATGTCGCCGGGACCCTGGAGCTGCTAAAAGCGATGAAGAGGCACGGCGTTATGAAAATAGTGTTTTCGTCGACGGCGGCCGTATACGGGGAAGCGGGGGGCGCGCCGATCTCGGAACAGGACGCCGCCGACCCGAAGAGCCCCTATGGGGAAACAAAGCTTTCGATTGAAAAAATGTTGCACTGGTTTTCACAGGCTTACGGCATGAGATACACGGCGCTCAGGTATTTTAACGCATGCGGAGCCCATTCCGAAGGAATTTTAGGGGAAGTTCGGGAAAACGAAACACATCTGATACCCATCATTTTGCAGTATCTTCTGGGTGAACGTGATAGATTTTACATATACGGCAACGATTACGACACGCCGGACTCCACATGCATCAGGGATTATATTCATGTTATTGATCTTGTAAAAGCCCATTCGGCGGCTCTTGAGTATCTTGACAAGGGAGGGGAATCGGATGTTTTCAATCTGGGAATCGGCAAAGGGTTCTCGGTTATGGAAATAATCCGGGCGGCGGAAAAAGCGACAGGTAAACGGATTGATTATGAAATTTCCGACAGGAGGCCCGGTGATCCGGCAATCCTGGTGGCATCGGTTAAGAAAGCACGTGAAAAACTCGGCTGGGAGGCCAGGATAAGGGATCCGGTTGAAATAATCAGCGATGCGTGGAGATTTTTCAAAAGCCATCCAAAGGGGTATAATTGAATTGGACCTTTTAAAGGCGGACTTTCGGGGGAAATTATGTTAATAGCTGTTTTTTACAAAGAAAGATGCAAAGGTTGCGGTCTATGCACCGTTGCGTGTCCCAAGAGCATCATATCGATCAATGAAAAAGAATTGAATCAGATGGGGTATCATCCGGCGGAGCTTGTTAATCCGGACAAGTGCATCGCATGCGGGATGTGTGTTACCGCCTGTCCGGATACGGCGGTGGAAGTCAGGGAGACGGATCATGTCTGAAAAAGTTTTAATGAAGGGGAACGAAATAATAGCCGAGTCCGCCATAAGGGCCGGATGCAGATATTTTTTCGGATATCCCATAACCCCCCAGACGGAAATATCCCACTATATGGCCAGGCACATGCCCGAGGCAGGCGGGGTCTTCCTGCAGGCTGAAAGCGAGGTTGCGGCCATAAACATGGTGTATGGCGCCAGCGTGGCCGGGGTAAGGGTAATGACCTCT
>CAZWVS010000215.1:0-3253 GCA_964636935.1 uncultured Clostridiaceae bacterium | reverse complement strand
AACACGGTGATTTCATACGTCGGCACAGGGAGCCTGGGCATAGCTGTGCTTGACAAAGGCCTGATCAAATTCACCCAGAACATACGGATTGGCTCCTTGAAGCTAAGCGAAATACTTGAACCCGTGGAAGGGTACACAAGAAAATTCCACATGATAATAGAGCAGTATATCAACACATATATCGACGCATTGAAAAACCTGGTGCCCATTAAAATGCGAACAGAGTTCGTAGCCGCCGGGAAAGAAATAGATCTGATAGCTTCCCTTATTGGCGCCAGGGAGAAAAATGATTTTTTCACCATAACCAGGAAAGACTACATAGCATTTTATGATTCAATAAAGGAGCTCACGCCGGAACAGATAAACACGCGGTTCGGGCTTTCACCCGACAGGGCTGAAATTCTTGTGCCGTCAGCCGCAATGTTCCGGATACTTATGGATTTTTCCGGAGCGGATGTTCTTACGGGTTGTAAGATAAACATGTGCGACGCACTGGTTTACAAACGCCTATATCCGAACAAATTCGATAAGGTGAACGCCCGGTTTGAAAAGAGCACATTGAATTCCGCAATATTCGCCGCCACCCGGTTCCGTTACGACAAAAAGCACATATCCGCGGTTTTCGATTACTCGACTATAATTTTTGATTCGATAAGCAGTGTCCATGGAATGGGGCCGCGCGAAAAACTGATGCTCCAGATTGCATGCATCCTTCACGACTGCGGCAAATTCATAAATTTAAAAGAGCATTATGAACACTCGTACAGCCTTGTTAAAAACCTTGAGCTACCGGGCTTGAGCTCCAGGGAGATTCTCGTTGTTGCAAACATCTGTAAATATCACGGCGACCTGACGCCGTCGCCCGAACATGAGAATTATTCGTCACTCACCTCCTCGGAAAGGGTCATGGTTGCCAAACTCAGCTCCATAATCCGGCTCGGGGACGCGCTTGACAAGAGCCATCTTCAAAAGTTTTTGGCAATGGAAGCCGCTTTATCCGACAACATCCTGACAATAAAGGCGACAGCTGTAAGCGAGGCGACTCTGGAAAAATGGGCTTTCAGGCAGAAAGCCGGGTTTTTCAACGATGTCTTCGGAATTCACGCCGATTTGCAGATTGAAAGGGAAATATGATGGATTACGGCAAGCCCGCATATTATACAAACAGGGAGCTCAGCTGGCTTGATTTCAACACTAGGGTGCTGGAAGAAGCCGTCGATGAAACCGTCCCGCTTCTGGAAAGGTTGAAATTCATATCGATAGTGTCTTCAAACCTGGATGAGTTTTTCATGGTGAGGATAGCCGGGTTGAAGGAGCAGCAGCTGGCCGGCTTCAAAGGGAAAGACGCTTCGGGGATGACTCCATCAGAACAACTGTCCGCATGCTTTTCAAAAATACGCAAGATGATCGACCGGCAGTACAGGGGATTCAACCGGCTGCTGCCCAAGCTGGATAAAAAAGGAGTCACTTTCCTTGATTGGAACAAGCTGACCGACAGGCAGGCCGAATATGTCAATGAATATTTCGAAGATATAATCCACCCCGTCCTGACCCCTCTGGCCATCGATGCCGGAAGACCTTTTCCGTTCATATCGAATAAAACCGTGAATATAGCTTTTCATATTGAAAACAACGGGGAATATCATTATGCCCTGGTGCGCCTTCCGACGGTGCTGCCCAGGATAATAAGGATCCCGGCGGGGCTGAATGACGATTCATATATGTTCATAGAGGAAATCATAATACAAAAAGCCCAATCGCTTTTCAGGGGTTTCACAATAAAGGGGGCCACCTGTTTCAGATTGACCCGGGACGCAGACCTTTCAATCGACGAGGATGACGCAATAGATCTTCTGGCGGAAATAGAACAGCAGGTGAGGCAACGCCAATGGGGGCTTCCGGTGCGGCTTGAAATTGAAAGGAAATCGGACAAGAGCGTCCGCTCTTTTCTGATGGGTTCCTTTGACCTGTCCCCTCCGGATGTATATCTGGCCGACGGCCCTTTGGATTTATCGTGCCTGATGGAATTCACATCGATTCCGGAGGGCTTTCCCGAACTTAGAAACCCCGACCAGCCTCCTGTTCCTTCCACATTGCCGCCGGATAAAAACATGTTCGAGCTGATTTCAAAAAAGGATTATCTCCTGCACCATCCATACCAGTCCTTTGAACCCGTGCTGCGTTTTTTGGAACAGGCCGCCTCCGACCCCGACGTGCTTGCCATAAAACAGGCCCTCTACCGCGTAAGCGGCGACTCCCCGGTGATCAGCGCCTTGATAAAAGCGGCTCAAAACGGGAAGCTTGTCACTGTTCTTGTGGAACTGAAAGCCCGGTTTGACGAAGAAAACAACATAAGCTGGGCAAGAACGCTTGAAAAGGCGGGCTGTCATGTCATATACGGTTTGGCCGGTCTAAAAATACATTCGAAAATACTGCTCGTCATAAGGCGTGAAAAAGACGGGATAAGGCGTTATATGCATCTTGGCACCGGGAATTACAACGACTCGACCGCCAGGCTTTATACCGACATAGGCTTTTTCACCTCAAGGGAGAGTTTCGCCTCCGATATGACCGCGCTTTTCAACAATTTGACGGGATATGCGGTTTTGCCCGATATGAAAAAGCTTGCGGTGGCGCCCACCGGACTCAGGAATTTCTTTGAAAATGCCGTCCGGAATGAAATGGAACACGCCGCCAAGGGACATCCCGCAGGGATAACAGCCAAGCTTAACAGTCTTTCCGACCCGGATATAATCAGGCTTCTATATGAGGCCTCATCTTCCGGCGTGGAAATAAAATTGATAGTCAGGGGTATCTGCTGCCTCAAACCGGGCATTAAGAATGTAAGCTCCAATATCAAAGTGAAAAGCATAGTGGGAAGATATCTTGAACACAGCCGCATATACAGGTTTGAAAACGGGGGCAACCCGCTGTATTATCTGGGCAGTGCCGATTTGATGGGCAGGAACCTTGACCGCCGGGTGGAAACCCTGTTCCCTGTCGAAGACGGGGGAATAAAAAACAGGCTTTTTGACATTTTGACAATCCTATGGGAGGAGACGGACAAGACCCGGTGGCTAAAATCCGACGGAAGATACACCTCGCCCGAGAAGACGGGTAACGAGGCGCATGTGAAGCTGTATGAATATGCCGGAAGTCTAACCCGGTAAAATCAGGGATTCGGCCTATCGGCTTTCCATAGGGACGGGAACTGCGGCCCTTACCCTTATAGGGAAATATGTTTATTCCATGT
>CAZWVS010000214.1:0-3276 GCA_964636935.1 uncultured Clostridiaceae bacterium | reverse complement strand
TAATATTCATATATCTTATAAGAAAGCGGGAATTTAAAATGAAAATCCAGGATGCTGTGAAAAAACTGAACCAACTTGAGGCAAAACAGATTGCATACGGACAAGCTATGGCAATGCTCCATTTCGACGGGTCCACCGGCGCCCCTTCAAACAGTTTCGAAGGACGTTCGAGGACCTTGTCATTTTTATCGGGCGAGGTCTATAAAGCCTTTATAAACAAAGAGACGGACGAATTGCTCAACTTTCTTTTGGACAACCGGGACAAGCTTGACAACATAACCCTTCGGAAAGTCGAAGAAGGCAGGGAGGAATATGACAAAACCTCCAAAATACCGATAGGTGAATACATGGAGTACATGAAACTTCGCAGCGAGGCCAACCATGTATGGGAAAAAGCGAAAAACAATGACGATTACCAGTCATTTGAACCTTATCTCGCAAAAATGATTTCAACAAATAAGAGATTCGCCGGATACAGGAATCCGGATAAGCAGGCTTACAATGTGATGCTCGACGATTACGAAAAAGGCTACACCATGGCTGATTATGATATGTTTTTCGACACTCTCAGGGAAAGGCTCGTCCCCTTGATAAAAGAAGCCGTCCCAAGGGGGAAATCGATCAGGAACGATTTCCTGTACAGGGATTTCCCCGTGGACAGACAAAAGCTGCTTACCGAAAAACTGGTTGATTTTCTGAATCTGGACCGCGATTGTTTCGCCATAGCCGAATCCGAACACCCGTTTACAATGGGGATAAACAAAAAGGACGTCAGGTTCACAACCCATTATTATAAAGACAATTTCACCTCTGCCTTCTACAGCACGATGCATGAGGGCGGACACGCCATGTATGAACTGAACACCGGGGACGATTTGCTGTTCACCAGCCTCGGGACCGGAACCTCCCTGGGCATACACGAATCCCAGTCGCGGTTTTACGAGAACCTGGTGGGAAGGTCCCGGGAATTCATCGGATACATCCATCCGATAGTAAAAACACTATTCCCCGAACAGTTTCAGGATGTCACGGAGGAGGAGTTCCATATGGCCGTGAACAAACCTCAAAACTCCCTTATAAGGATAGAGGCCGACGAGCTCACCTACAGCCTTCATATAATGATAAGGTACGAAATAGAAAAACTGCTGTTTGCAGGGGATGTCAAATCCGGCGACATACCGGGTTTATGGAATGAAAAATACAAGGAATATCTCGGAATCACCCCTCCGGACAACAAGCGCGGGGTTTTGCAGGATGTTCACTGGTCGCAGGGGATGCTCGGATATTTCCCCACGTACGCATTGGGAAGCGCCATTTCGTCACAACTTGCGGCGTCCATGGCAAAGAGCTTCGACTACAAGGCCGATATCGCGTCAGGCGACCTGGCAAGGGTGAACGAATGGCTGACAGAGAGGGTTCACAAGCACGGATCACTCTTAAAGCCGAAGGAAGTGATAGAGTATGCCTGCGGCGAATCCTTCAATCCGGATTATTACTGCGATTATCTGATTAGCAAATACTCAGAATAATTTCATCCCCGCCTCTTTTGGGGACATGGAGCACACCCTGTTCGTCAAGGTAGTACTTTATGTCCCCTTTGCTTTGTTCCGCAACGCTTATTTGATCCGGATAGCCGACCGCGACGGCGCTTATCAGTTCATATTTGTCATCTGTTCCTGCAATTTCACATATTTCATCCCTGTCGATCGCTCCAAGCCAGCATGTTCCAAGCCCATGGTCGCAAGCCGACAAGAGTATGTTCTGAATAGCCGCCCCCGCGTCGAGTTCATAACCGGATTTCGCTATATCACTGTCGTTAAACACAAGTATGAAGGCGGCAGGCCTCTCCTTAAAGGAAGGCGATCCTTCACCTTTTAGATATCCCGCCCATCTGGTGTGCTTGAAAATCCGGGATGTCTTCTCCTCGGAAGCCGCAATGACATATTTAAGCGGCTGCCTGTTCATACCGCTTGCGGCCATCGAACCGCATTCCACTATTTTCTTCAATATGTCGACCGAAACCGTTTTCCTTTTAAACTTCCTTATGCTTCTCCTTTTATAGATTGTTTTCAAACATTCCATCCTCAATACCTCCCTTTCATGCAACTATTATATCAAAACTGTGGAAAATGGTTTAGGGCACGCCGGTCGATTTGAAAATGCCCTGTTGAAACCCCTTTTCCCATTATCAATAAACCCGTCTCCGGCAAAAGAATAAAACCGGCGCCCATTCTAGAGCTTTAAAATTTGATTCGCCTGATCAGGTTCGCACACAATAATGGAACTGTACTGAAAAAACCCATATATTGAATGTTTTCAAACCATAAAGCCGCCTACGGCATGAGTCAAAAATACCGCGCCATCCCACAGCCCCCCGATAATTTAAAAAATATCAAAAAAAGTGGTTTACTACTCCCCGAAATATGGTAGGATAACCATTAAATAGCAAAAAACTGGAGGACATAAATGACCGGGAAAAAACTGATACTTGATTTATTGGATAACAAAAAGGTGGAGCGCATCCCCTGGATTCCCTTTGCAGGCGTCCATGCGGGATCGCTCAAAGGATATAATGCCATTGAAATGCTGCAGGACGCGGATAAGCTTTACGAATCCGTGATGGAGGCCAACCGGCTTTACAACCCCGACGGGCAGCCCGTGGTTTTCGATCTTCAGATCGAAGCGGAAGTGCTCGGATGCGAGCTTCAATGGGAGGAGTTTTCACCACCGTCCGTAAGGACACATCCCCTTGCCGACGATAAAAAAATCCCATGCATGTGCACAATACCTCAAAAGACGGACGGCAGGGTCCCCTTGGTTTTGGATGTCATGGAGAGATTGAAGAAAGAAGTCGGAGACGAAACCGCGCTTTTCGGATTGATATGCGGTCCTTTCACGCTTGCTTCGCATCTCAGGGGAAGCACTATTTTCATGGACATGTTCGATGATCCCGAATATGTGAAAAACCTGCTTGCATTCACAGCCGAGGTCAACAAGGCCTTCACGGATTATTATGTTGAAGCGGGAATGGATGTCATAGCTGTCGTGGATCCGTTGGTTTCACAGATTTCACCGGATCATTACGAAGAATTCCTTCAAAAACCTTTCAGCGGGGTTTTTGACTATATAAGGGAGTCGGGTGTCAAATCCTCCTTCTTCGTGTGTGGAAACGCCACCAACAACATAGGTGTCATGTGCAAGTCGAATCCCGATTCCATTTTTATCGATGAAAACGTGGACATGAAAACGGCAAAAGAAATTACGGACAAGAACAAT
>CAZWVS010000213.1:0-3309 GCA_964636935.1 uncultured Clostridiaceae bacterium | reverse complement strand
GCGTTTCTTATGCTCCTTATGGCATCCATTACAAAGGCCATGGACCACTCTTCTTTTTCATAGGCCATGCTCTTGTTGAATTCGGGCCAGTCGGATATCATTATGCTCTCATCCGCATTTATCAGATTCTGATATATCTCCTCCGTTACAAATGGCATGAAGGGGTGAAGCAGCTTGAGCGCGTCGCCGAGAACTTTGTTCAATACATACTGCGCTTCAAGCCTGCCCTTGCTCTCATGATCGTACAGCCTGGGTTTGACGAGCTCTATATACCAGTCGCAGAATTCATCCCATATGAATTCATATGTCTTTTGCAGGGCGAGGCCGAGCTCGAACTTTTCAAGGTTTTCCGTAACTTCCAAAACCGTTTTGTTCAAACGGGATAAAATCCACTTGTCCGCGTCCGTGAGTCTGTTTTCATCGAACCCGGTGAAATCCGGCTCTTCATCGAAGTTCATAAGGACAAATCGTGCCGCATTCCATATCTTGTTTGCGAAATTTCTCCCGGCTTCAAGCTTTTGGTCGGATATCCTAAGGTCGTTGCCTGCGGCATTTCCTACAATCAGGGCGTACCTCAGGGCGTCCGTGCCGTATTCCCCTATAACCTCTAACGGATCTATGCCGTTCCCCAGGGATTTTGACATCTTCCTTCCGTCTTCATCCCTTATCAGACCTGTGAACAACACATAATCAAAAGGCTTTTCACCCATGTGCTCCAAACCTGAGAAAATCATCCTTGCAACCCAGAAGAAAATTATGTCGTAAGCGGTCACAAGAACATTCGTCGGATAGAAATACTTGAGTTCGGGTGTTTCATCGGGCCATCCAAGTGTCGAAAATGGCCACAGCGCGGAGCTGAACCAGGTGTCGAGGGTGTCCTCGTCCTGAACGATATTCCCGCTTTTGCATTTGGGGCACTGATCAGGTTTCTCTTTTGAAACCGTGACATGTCCGCAGTCCTTGCAGTAATATGCCGGTATCCTGTGTCCCCACCAGAGCTGTCTTGATATGCACCAGTCCCTTATGTTTTCCATCCAGTTGAGATATATTTTCACAAATCTTTCCGGTATGAAGCCTATATCCCTGTTTTTCACCGCATCTATGGCAGGCTGGGCAAGTTCATCCATGCTGACGAACCACTGAAGTGAAACCATGGGTTCGATGACAGTCGAGCACCTGTAGCACTCGCCTACATTATGTTTATGCTTTTCGGTTCCCGCAACCAGCCCGAGTTCTTCAAGATCTTCCAGTATTTTTTTCCTGGCTTCGTATCTGTCAAGCCCGGTATATTTTCCAGCCTCTTTTGACATTGTCGCATCGTCGTTTATCACTTTCACTATTTCAAGGTCGTGCCTCAAGCCTATTTCAAAATCATTGGGGTCGTGCGCCGGGGTTATCTTGACCATACCCGTTCCGAAGTCCATTTCTACATATTCGTCGGCTATAACCGGTATTTCCCTGTTCATCAGGGGTAGTATGACCGTTTTCCCGACAAGACCGGAATATCTTTTGTCATCGGGATGAACCGCTATGGCTGTGTCGCCCAGCATCGTTTCAGGCCTTGTGGTCGCCACGGTGATGAAACCTCCGTCGATCACGGGATATCTTATATGCCACAATTTACCGTCTTTTTCCTCATATTCAACCTCGGCGTCTGAAATCGATGTGTTGCATACGGGACACCAGTTTATTATTCTCTCGCCTCGATAGATGAGCCCTTTTTCATACAGATTGATGAAAACCTCCGTAACGGCCTTGGACAACCCTTCGTCCATTGTGAACCGCTGACGTTCCCAGTCGCAGGAGCTTCCCAGTTTTTTGAGCTGGTTTACAATCCTGTTGCCGTATTTTTCATTCCACTCCCAGGCTCTTTCCAAAAAACCGTCCCTGCCGATATCCGCCTTTGTAAGCCCTTCATCTTTCATGGCTTCCACGATTTTCGCTTCTGTGGCTATGCTTGCGTGGTCGGTCCCGGGAAGCCACAGGGCCGCATAGCCCTGCATTCTCTTCATGCGTATGATTATATCCTGCAATGTGTTGTTCAGCGCATGCCCCATGTGAAGCTGCCCGGTTATGTTCGGGGGCGGTATGACTATTGAAAATGGTTTTTTATTTTCATCCACTTCGGCATGAAAATAATCCCTGTCCATCCACATGTCATATATTCTATCCTCTATCTCACCCGGTTCATATGTCTTTCCCAGTACTTTCATTCCCGTCTCCTATCTGAATAAATATAGTATTAAGGCCATGCCGGGCAGGAAAACCGCCCCGCCGACCAGTTTAACTTTCATGATTGCTTTTTGCTCTTTCAATTTTTCTATCGTCTCATCGTCGGCATCAAGCCTGATGACCTGCTTTTCCGCCAGGCCCATAGTCTTTGAAACAGGTTTCGCGGCGAAAACCATCACCGCTCCGGCAGTCATTATAAGCATTCCTGCGATTTTTAATAAGACATCCATTCAAACCTCCTGCTCAGTGACCGGCATTTTATCCGGCCGGTAAATCTGCAAAAAACAAAGCTTCTCTCATCCATTGGACGAAAAAAGCTTTCGCGGTGCCACCAAATTCAATCCCCGCACTAAACGGAGACACTCATCGCCTTAACGCGGCCGGCGCCGGAAACTACTTGATTTCATAACCGGAACTCACGGGCGACCTTCGCCTGTATCCCCCCGGAAGCTTCACACCTGCCGCTTCCTCTCTTTCGGGTTCTTTCAGGGTACTCCTCCCGTTCATCGTCGTTATTATCATTATATGTGATAAAGGGCGCTTGTCAATCACGTCTTTGTAATATAATTACGTTGAAGCACTAACGGGGTGAATAAAATGAATGTACAAAACAGAAACTGTGAAGTGATGACAAAGGGTAATGAAGGCAGCCCTCCCGGGCTTACGATGGAACTTATTCAATCACCGGAGCACAATCTTTTCACAAGGCACGATACACTGGTGAATGAAGGAAATGAAGAATTTGTCATCACCCGCTGCCTATCCGGATTCGAGTTGTACGGAAGCATAACAGGGCTAATGTACCAGGAGTCTTCCTGGTGCGATGAAAACAAGCCTGTGCATGTGGATTTTTTGAAGGGAATCCATCTGGAATCCAACGGCGTAAGGACAACCGGCGAATATAATCCTTTTATTCGGATTTATTTTGAAAACGGGATCGTCACATTCCACGTCCATCCTGTCGGAGACTGGGAGCTGAACATTCATCCCTCAGGTGGTGAGGATGACAAAGTCATTGTAACTGCAGGGCTCAAATCCGATGGACTTTATCTTAAGCTATCGCCGGGTGAGAAAATG
>CAZWVS010000212.1:0-3330 GCA_964636935.1 uncultured Clostridiaceae bacterium | reverse complement strand
AATTATTTTAGCATACCGTTGGAGGTTTTTATATGAAACACAAGGAAAAGTTTTTACTTGCATATTCAGGAGGGCTTGATACATCGATAATCATATCCTGGCTTTTGGAAAATTACGACTGCGAAGTCATAGCGATGGCAGCCGACGTGGGCCAGGGGGAGGAACTCGACCCGCTGCATGATAAAGCGAAAAAATCAGGCGCTTCAAAACTCTATATTGAAGATCTTCGCGAGGAGTTCGTCAATGACTATATCTTCCCCACGCTTAAAGCTGGATCCGTATATGAAAAGAAATACCTTCTTGGAACATCATTCGCCCGTCCGATAATTGCAAAAAGGCTGGTGGAGATCGCCAAAAGGGAAAACTGCACAGCCATCGTTCACGGTTGCACCGGCAAAGGGAACGACCAGGTGCGCTTCGAGCTTACTATCAAGGCGCTGGCTCCCGAGATGAGAATCATCGCGCCCTGGAGGATATGGGATATAAAGTCAAGGGAGGACGCGATAGACTACGCAAACGAAAGAAACATACCTGTCCCCGTTACGAAAAAGGACAACTACAGCCGCGACAGGAACATATGGCACCTGAGCCATGAAGGTTCCGAGCTGGAAGACCCTGCAAACGAACCGAATTTTGAAAAAATACTCAAACTAGGGGTCTCCCCTGAAAAAGCGCCGGACAAACCGGAATATGTCGAGGTCGGTTTTCAAAAAGGAATTCCAGTTTCTCTAAACGGTGAAGAAATGGACGGTGTCGCCCTTTTGGAAAAGCTGAATGAAATCGGCGGCAGAAACGGTATCGGCATCATCGACATAACCGAAAACCGTCTGGTGGGCATGAAATCCAGGGGTGTTTACGAAACCCCGGGCGGCACCATACTTTATTTCGCCCACAACGAACTTGAATACCTCTGCCTTGACAAGGAGACCTATCATTACAAAGAGGTGGTCTCCCACAAGTTCGCAGACCTGGTTTACAACGGTCAATGGTTCACCCCCCTCCGGGAATCCCTCAGCGCGTTTTTCGACGCCACTCAGGAGGATGTCACCGGAACCGTCCGCATGAAACTTTACAAAGGCAACATAGTTGCCGCCGGCACCCGAACCATCTATTCGCTGCACGACGAGGAACTGTCGACATTCAGCCATGATGAAGTATATAATCAAGGTGACGCCGAAGGTTTCATAAATCTTTTCGGACTTCCGCTTAAGGTGAAGGCGTTACGGGACAAGAAGATCAAAGGCGGTGGATAATGAAGCTCTGGGGAGGCCGTTTCAGTAAAAACACGGATGAAAAAGTCAATGATTTTAACTCATCGTTGTCTTTTGATGCAAGACTTTACAAGTATGACATTCAAGGAAGCATCGCACATTCGAAAATGTTGAATAAAATTGGCGTCCTCTCCGATGCCGAAGCCGAAACCATAATTTCGGGCCTTGTTGAAATAATGGACGGCATCACTTCCGGTGAAATCGCCCTGGATCCCTCTGCTGAAGACATCCACATGAATGTGGAGACGATATTGACCCGCAGAATCGGCGCCGTCGGGGGGAAACTGCACACCGCAAGAAGCCGCAACGACCAGGTCGCACTCGACACCCGCATGTACCTAAGGGACGAATGTGTTGAAATTCAGTCCATGATAAAAGAGCTTTTACAGGTGCTGCTGGATATATCCGCCAGCAATCTGGACACGGTTATGCCCGGTTTCACCCACATGCAGCCCGCGCAGCCGGTCACTCTGGCTCACCACATGATGGCCTATTTTGAAATGTTCAAACGCGACCTTCTCCGTCTGTCCGACTGCTACGGGAGAATCAATGTAATGCCACTTGGCGCATGCGCGCTTGCGGGGACAGGTTTCCCGATAGACCGGGAATATGTCGCAAAACTTCTAAATTTCGACGGTATAACGCAAAACAGCATGGACGCCGTTAGCGACAGGGATTATTTGATAGAGTTCAACTCGGCACTTTCAATTCTGATGATGCACCTGTCCAGATTCTGCGAGGAACTGATTATCTGGAACACGAGCCAGTTTTCCTTTGCGGAACCCGATGACGCCTTTAGCACCGGAAGCTCCATCATGCCTCAGAAAAAGAACCCCGATGTGGCGGAATTGATAAGGGGCAAGACATCGCGGGTATACGGCAACCTGTTCAACCTGCTTTCGATGATGAAATCCCTTCCGCTTGCATATAACAAGGACATGCAGGAAGACAAGCCCGCTGTATTCGACTCGATAGATACGGTTAAACTCTGTCTGCCGGTATTTTCGGATATGCTCTCCACTGTCTCTTTTAATAAAAAGCAAATGAAAAAGTCCGCCGGCACGGGTTATGCAAACGCTACCGACCTTGCCGATTATCTGGCCGGTAAAGGCATGCCATTCCGGCAGGCGCACGAAACAACGGGCAAGATCGTCTCCCATTGCATATCCGCCGGTTTATCTCTCGACGATCTTCCTTTTGACAAGTATCGTGAATTTTCAGAATTAATCGAAAAGGATATTTATGGATATATCTCCCTTGAGGCATGCATATCCAGAAGAAAGACCGTCGGCGGGCCTTCTCCCGTTGCCGTTAAGTCCCATATTAAAAATGCATCCGGGTTTTTAGACGGTTTTAAGCTTGATTCCCATGAATGACAAACCTGTTTTTACCTGCTTCCTTTGCCAGATACATGGCCTTGTCGGCAATCATCATCAATACCGATTCATCTTCCGAATGATCCGGATACAGGGCCACTCCCATGCTCGCCGTCACTTTTCTGCCCGTGCAATCCCTGGCTGTAATCCTCTTTAAAAACCTGGATGCCTCCGTCTCGAGCTGTTTTATGCTTTCATACTCGAAACAGATCAGGAACTCATCACCCGAAAGGCGCGCGCATACGGCTTCTTCAGGCAGATTGCATTCAATGTTTGACGCAACAAGCTTAAGCACCCTGTTGCCTTCTTCATGACCGCCTGCATTGTTGACATTTTTAAAGTTGTCCAGGTCAAGGAATGCAACAGCGGCTTTTTTGAATTTCGCCAGTGTCCTCTTTAATTCAGGTTTCAGGCCGTCCCTGTTAAGCAGCTGTGTCAGTCCGTCGTGATTGACCTGAAAACTGATTGTTTCCTCATAGGACTTCCTTTGAGTGATATCTATGTTGACGGCGGCGACTTTTTCGGGATCCGACCCCTCGTGCTCGACAACATGCGCAGTCGTGCTGACCCACCGGTAATCCGCCTCGTTGGGATACTTGAAACGGTAGTCCATTTTAAGCCTTTCAGTATCGCCGCTTGAGTGTCTCCTATTTGAAGACCGTATCAGATAACCCGTGAATCCG
>CAZWVS010000211.1:0-3354 GCA_964636935.1 uncultured Clostridiaceae bacterium | reverse complement strand
ATAACGCTGTATTTGAAAGGATCGGCGGGACAGAGCTTCGGGGCGTTCATGCCTAAGGGCATGACACTTTTCATGGAGGGCGACTGCAACGACTATGTCGGAAAAGGGCTATCCGGCGGCAGGATCATACTCAGAAGTCCCAGGGAGGCCGACTATGACCCGGGTGGGAACATTATCGCAGGCAATGTCGCCTTTTACGGAGCAACCGGGGGTGAAGCCTTTATAAACGGGATAGCCGGAGAGAGATTTTGCGTAAGAAACAGCGGGGTTCACGCAGTGGTTGAAGGCGTTGGCGATCACGGATGTGAATATATGACAGGCGGACGGGTGGTAGTCCTCGGGAAAACCGGAAAAAATTTCGCTGCGGGCATGTCCGGGGGCATAGCCTATGTATATGACGATTCAGACACGTTCAAGAATTATGTAAACAGTGAAATGGTGTTGCTTGAAAAGCTGTCCGAAAACGAAGAGGCGGATTATCTCAGAGGCATGATAAAAAAACATTATTCATATACAGGAAGCGAACTTGCCGAGAGGCTTTTGGACAGATGGGACAGGACAATCGACAGATTCATAAAAATCATCCCCGTGGATTACAAGAACATAACAGAGGCTATAAAGCGGGAAAATGAAAAAGGAAGCACAATGGAACAGGCTGAAATGGCCGCTTTCAGAAAGTACGTAGGGTAAAAATGGGAAAAAGCAGCGGTTTTATGGAATATGATAGAAAAGAAGCCCCGTGCAGGCCTGAACTGGAGAGAATAGGCGACTGGGATGAGTTTTATATCGGTCTGCCCGAAGGCGAGAGGATTGACCAGGCGGCCAGATGCATGGACTGCGGGACGCCTTTCTGCCACAGCGGGATGATCCTAAACGGCGTGCCAAGCGGATGCCCTTTGAACAACCTCATACCCGAATGGAACGACCTCATATATAAAGGCTTGTGGAAAGACGCCTTGGAAAGGCTGTTAAAGACCAATAATTTCCCCGAGTTCACGGCCAGGGTGTGCCCCGCCCCCTGCGAAGGGGCCTGCACGCTGGGGGTGATAAGCCCGCAGATAACAATCAGGAACAATGAATTGGATATAATTGAAAAAGGTTTTCAAAACGGATGGGTGAAGCCATTCATACCCGTTAAGAGGACGGGCAGGAAAGTCGCGGTTGTCGGAAGCGGTCCGTCAGGCTTGGCCTGTGCGGATCAGCTCAACAAATACGGACATAGCGTCACCCTGATTGAAAGATCCGAAAAACCCGGCGGTCTTTTGATGTACGGCATCCCGGGGATGAAGCTGGGCAAAAAAATCGTAGACAGGAGAATATCCCTGATGGAGGAATCGGGCATCGGGTTTCAAAACGGTGTCGAGATAGGTGTCGACATGACGGGAGGGGAGCTTCTCGACGGTTATGACGCGGTGGTCCTTTGCTGCGGATCGACGGCGCCAAGGGATCTTAAGGTCAAGGGAAGGGAACTTGAAGGCATACATTTCGCAGTGGAATACCTGTCCGGGAGCACAAGATGCCTGATAAGCGGTGATGAAACAAAACCCGGGATAACGGCAAAAGGCAAGGATGTCGTGATTATCGGGGGAGGCGACACGGGAAACGACTGTGTCGCAACAGCCATAAGGCAGGGATGCAAAAGCGTAATGCAGTTTGAGATAATGCCTGAAGCGCCTTTGGAAAGAAGAGCCGACAACCCGTGGCCCGAATTCCCGAAAATAAGAAAGACGGATTACGGGCAGAAGGAATGTATCGCCTTATTCGGGAAAGACCCCAGGGAATACAGCATATCCACACTAAGCTTCGAAGGTGACGAAAACAACAATGTTGCAGGTTTGAACACGGTGAAGGTTGAATGGATAAGGGACAGGGAGAACAGATTCATTCCCGTAACCATGAACGGCACCGAAGAATATCACAAGGCTCAGCTTGTGTTGCTTGCCATGGGCTTCACGGGGGTTGAAAGCAGGATATTGGATGAGTTCAATCTTGATATGGATGATTTGGCAAAAGCATGTGTTGAAAACAGTCATGCGACGAAAATGAAAAAGCTTTTTATCGCAGGTGACATGCGCATAGGGCAAAGCCTTGTGGTCCGGGCCATAAAAGAGGGCAGAAGCGCCGCGGCTGAATGCGATGGGTTCCTAATGGGATGATGATAAGTAAAGAAAGATAAAAAAAGGGGCCGCTTCAAAGCGACCCCTTTAAAAAATCTTTTAATTCAGTGCTTGCTGAATGTTTGAAATCCTGTGTTATTCAGCAGTCCCTACTTAACAAATCTGAAATCGGTATCATTAAAGCGTATGGTATCCGAAAGCACACCGTCCGCAGTCATGATCGTCAGATAGCTGTCCATTCCCGTTTGCGTACCCCTGGTGCTGATAATATAGTTGATTTTGCCTTCTTCCACAAGATCAAGCCAGAACAGTTCAACACCGTACTGGTCCTGAATCTTAAAGAGAGAACCGAGCAAATAAAGCAGATTGCTTTCAGCTAAATCGGGATATTCGTCATCCAAAGGCCTTGATCCCGAATCAATGCGATATTCGGAAAGCTCCATACGTGCTATTATACCGACCATCGTCTCGTATGTATCCGGAATAAAATGAAGGCTTCCATTGACGAACTGCGCATCTGCGGTTATGGAGGAAACGACCGGTGCTTCGGATGAAACTTCAATAGAGGCGCTTGCCACGGTTTCCCCTTTGATCCAGGCTTTGACCGTGCAGTCACCCTCGTTTTCCAGCCCGCTGCACAGTGCCGGGGTATTGTGTAACTCCAAATTTGTGCCGTAAGCCGTTTCAACCCCTTCAAGCGAGAAGGTTACAAGATCAATGACGGAAGGGATTCCGTCTCCGGTTTTGCTGTCGAGGGCGACCTCGGTCCCGTCTTCCAGGTAAGCCGTTATGATCAAAGGTGAGGCATATGGGTTGAAGGATGGACGTTTTGCGACTTTGACTGTGGAATAGGGGTAAATAATATCGATATACCTATATTTCATTTCATACAATTCCATCTGGCTGTATCTGTTCCACTCGTCGGTGTCGCTTAGCAGAAGTTCATCCAAAACCTTCATATCGTATTCATGTATTTCTGCTTCCGAAACGTGTTTTACATCAAATGCGTATACTGAAGTTTCAACCGCTTCGGGGGAGTAAGACACACCAAATGTCTGCATATCCATCATATCCGAAGGTTCCACAAGGCCTGCGTAAACCCTGTCGGTGCCCAATTCATCCAGCGTGTAAAGGACGAAGTCGGTTGGATTCGATATGACTTTTCTATAACTCCAGACTTCTTCAACGCCTATGCTATCGCTATCCTCCTCCGTCCACATCACTATTCTCCATTCGC
>CAZWVS010000210.1:0-3373 GCA_964636935.1 uncultured Clostridiaceae bacterium | reverse complement strand
AGGGAATTGATTGCCGATTCATGTGAAGCCATGGGCAAGGCGCACCCCTTTGACGGAATGGTGTTCATCCCCAACTGCGACAAGATAGTGCCCGGAATGCTTATGGCGATGATGAGAATAGACATACCGTCCGTGATAATCAGCGGCGGGGCGATGCTCTCGCTTAACGTGGGAGGCAGACAGCTCGACTTAAACAGCGTTTTTGAAGGCATAGGTTCAGTCAAAAGCGGCAGCATGACGGAAGAGGAGCTTTGTGAAATAGAGAATTTCGCATGTCCCGGTTGCGGATCCTGCTCAGGTATGTTTACCGCCAATTCAATGAACTGCCTTAGTGAGGCCCTTGGTCTCGCACTTCCCGGAAACGGAACAATTCCGGCTGTTTTTGCTGAAAGAATAAGGCTTGCAAAACAAGCGGGGATGGCTGTGATGAACCTGGTTGAAAAAGACATAAAACCATCCGATATCGTCTGCAAAGAGGCTTTTTACAATGCCCTCGCAGTGGATATGGCGTTGGGATGCTCAACCAACTCGATACTGCATCTACCGGCAATCGCCTATGAAGCCGGAGTCGAAATCGACCTGGACATGGTAAACGAAATCAGCAGCCGGGTGCCCAACCTTTGCAGGCTAGCCCCGGTACCGAACGGGCATCACATACAGGATTTGTATTTTGCGGGCGGTGTGCAGGCGGTTATGAACGAATTGAGCAAAGTTGAAGGAATACTTGATACGGAGTTAATGACGGTCACCGGCAGTGTGATAAAAGAAAATATAAAAGACAGGGTCGTGAAAGACAACGCGGTTATACGTCCCGTCGACAACCCCCATTCAACAAGTGGCGGAATTGCCATACTGAAGGGGAATCTCGCCCCTGACGGAGCGGTGGTGAAAAAGTCGGCGGTTGATCCCAAAATACTGGTGCACTCGGGTCCGGCCCGGGTATTCGACAGTGAGGACGATGCCATAAAAGAAATATATGCGGGTGGAATAAATAAAGGCGACGTAGTGGTCATCAGATATGAAGGCCCCAAGGGCGGCCCCGGTATGAGGGAGATGCTCGGCCCCACGTCCGCAATAGCCGGAATGGGTATGGACAAGGATGTCGCATTGTTGACAGACGGCCGTTTTTCCGGAGCAACCCGTGGAGCGTCAATAGGGCATGTGTCGCCCGAAGCCATGGACGGTGGGCCCGTCGGCCTTATAAAAGACGGCGATATTGTTGAAATAGACATACCGGCGGGTAAGCTTGACGTAAGGCTGTCGGAAGAAGAGTTGGAAGAAAGAAGAAAGACATTCAAACCGAGGGAGCCCAGAATCAAAACAGGTTATCTCGGAAGATATGCAAGATTTGTCTCATCGGCAAATACGGGCGCAGTTTTAAAGTGAGGGAGATTAAATATGAAATACACAGGTGCTAAGATTTTTGTTGAATGCTTGAAGGAACAGGGCGTTGATACGGTTTTCGGGTTTCCCGGGGGGAAGGTCCTGTATCTATATGACGAACTGGTTAAAGCTTCAGATTCAATAAGGCACATATTGACCTCCCACGAACAGGGGGCATCGCATGCTGCAGACGGTTATGCAAGAAGCACCGGAAGAGTAGGCGTCTGCATGGCGACCAGCGGTCCCGGGGCCACAAACCTTGTGACAGGGATAGCCACCGCCTATATGGATTCGGTCCCCCTGGTCGCCTTTACGGGACAGGTCGGTAAAAAAGACCTGGGCAAGGACTCCTTTCAGGAAGTGGATATAACAGGCATAACCATACCAATAACAAAGCATAACTACATAGTAAAGGATGTGAAAGACCTGGCGGATACGATCAGGGAGGCATTCGCAATAGCCCGGGAAGGAAGACCCGGACCTGTGCTCGTGGACATATGCGTAAATGTGGGAGTCGAGGAATGCGAGTATGAAAAGATCGACCCGAATGAGGGTGAATATCTCAAAAGGCATGTCGGGATAAGACATGACGAGGTTGATGAAGCCGATATAGAAATTGCTGCAAAGGCAATCAATGAAGCAAGAAGGCCGTTTATAATATCAGGCGGAGGCGTGATAATTTCCGGAACGGAAAAACTTCTCGCCGGACTTGCCAGGAAGGTCAGGATACCCGTCGCTACAACGTTGATGGGGCTGGGAGGATTCCCCACCGACGACAAACTGTGCACCGGGCTGATAGGGATGCACGGAAGCAAGACATCAAACCTTGCAGCGACAAACTGTGACCTTCTTATCGCCGTGGGGGCCAGATTTTCGGACAGGGTGACATCCAATGTGAGAAGCTTCGCACTGGATGCAAAGGTAATGCACATCGACATAGACCCCGCCGAGATGGGTAAAAACGTCGCCGCGGAATATAAGCTGTGCGGATACATTGACAATATATTGGAAAAATTAATCGATAAAGTGGAGGAAAAGCCGGAAGGGGAATGGATAGAAAAAATAAACGCATGGAAAGCCAAATTCCCGCTGGCATATGTAAACGACGATAAATTTGTAAAACCACAGGCTGTTGTCAGGCAGTTTTACAAACAGACCGGAGGCGACGCCATTGTTGTAACGGAAGTCGGACAGAATCAGATATGGGCGGCCCAGTGGTATAAGTATTCCAAACCTCGCACATATATCTCTTCGGGGGGACTGGGAACCATGGGGTACGGTCTGGGTGCCGCAATAGGGGTCAAAGTGGCAAACCCCGACAAGACAGTCATCAATTTCGCCGGAGACGGAAGTTTCAGGATGAATCTGAATGAACTCGCAACCGCGGTAAGGTATAAGATGCCGGTGGTAATAGCAATATTGAACAACAGCGTGCTTGGAATGGTGAGACAATGGCAGACACTTTTCCTTGGTAAAAGATATGCTGAGACAACCATAAAAGATTCGCTTGATTATGTGGCTTTGGCCGAAGCTTTCGGGGCCGTTGGCATAAGGGTTGAAAAACCTGAAGATGTCGAGCAAGCCGTTAGCCGCGCTTTGCAGGAAACGGAAAGACCCGTTGTCATCGATTTCTGGATCGATCCGGATGAAAAGGTCTATCCCATAGTTCCGCCGGGGGCGTCCATAGCGGATTTGATAACCGAAGACTAGATTTTAGTATTGCAAAAACAGGCGCAAACAGGCTGTATGGAGAAATATGCCGGCTGTGCCTGTTTTTTTGAAAGAAAGATTGAAAAATGGCAAATATTTTATTGACACTGATAAACCATGATGGTAATATGTTAAAGCCGTCTGAGATACGGCCTCTGGAATGATCAAAAAACCTTGACATTTTATATGAAAAAATGGTACTATGATTAAGCGCCTTTAGCGATAAAGGCCATGAACCTTGAAAATTGAACAGTGCACTTTATACAAGTGAGGACCCGTT
>CAZWVS010000209.1:0-3397 GCA_964636935.1 uncultured Clostridiaceae bacterium | reverse complement strand
TTCCGGCTGCTACATACAAAGCAACAGTTGCCTCTTTGACTTTTTCCGCGGCGTCATCAGCGCCTGATTCAACGGCAATTCTGGCTGCCTTCATAGTTTTGCGTAAAGCGGATTTACTCGCATGGTTGGCTGCGTTCTTCTTGTTTGAACTTCTGACTCTCTTCATAGCGGATTTAATATTCGGCAATGCATTCACCTCCTGTTACTTTTTTAGCTAAGTTATTGTACCACGTTAAATCGACCTTTACAAGCCCCGCTCAACGGCGTTTGGAATATTTGATGTGATATAATATACATGGATGAACATTTCAAAACAACTTCAGTTTAGATGAAACGGGGGTATTTATATGAGAAGGACTAAAATCATATGCACAATAGGACCCACCACGGAAGGGTTGAGCGAGGAATTGATATTGAACGGCATGGATGCGGCGCGGTTTAACTTCTCTCACGAGAATCATGAGATACACGGGCGCAGAATCGAAGAAATGAAAAAGGCGAGGAAGAAATTCAACAAACCCATTCCCCTCATAATCGACACAAAAGGTCCGGAGATGCGCATAGGCACCATAAAAAAAGGGAAGGTGACCCTGGAAAAGGGGAATATCATCAAACTTGTCAACGAGGATATCGAAGGGGACGAAAACGCGGTTTCAATAACCAATAAAACCCTTTATCAAAAAGTGGAGCCGCTGCAGGCCATATTCATCAATGACGGCAGGATAGAGGTGAGGGTGGAGACGATTGACGGCAAGGACATTGTGTGCAAGATCATATCGGGAGGTGTGCTTTCCGGTAGGAAAGGCGTGAATGTGCCCGGATGTGATTGCGGATTGCCCTTCATGACGGAACAGGACATGCGGGACATAGAATTCGCAGTGGAAAATGACTTCGATTTCATCGCACTGTCATTCGTCCATAGCGCTGCGGACATATACAAGGCCAGGGGATTGTTGAAACAGATGCACCGTGAAGACATAAAGATAATAGCAAAAATAGAAAACCGCGATGCGATTGACAATGCCGATGAAATCATAGAAGCGGCCGACAGCATCATGATCGCCAGGGGTGACATGGGCATAGAGATCCCGCTCAGCCAGGTTCCCGTAATTCAGAAAAGACTGACAAAAAAATGCTATCTGTCCGCAAAACCCGTAATAGTGGCAACCCAAATGCTGGAAAGCATGACGGAAAACCCTCTTCCGACGAGAGCGGAGGTGTCGGATGTGGCAAATGCAATCTACGACGGAACAAGCGTCGTGATGCTGTCCGGTGAAACCGCAATGGGTGATTTCCCCATAAAATCACTGCAGACGATGGAAAAAGTCATAGAAGACACTGAAAAGGACATAAATTACAAGGAAAGGTTCTACAGCGAGGATTTCGCAAACATAAAAAACAACACCCTGAATGTAATAGGGAAAGCATCTGTTGTAACATCTTTTGAAATGAATGCCAAAGCCATAGTGATGCCTACAAGAAGCGGCAGGACCGCGCGGATGGTTTCCAGCTTCAGGCCCAGGTCGCCCATCATAGCGATAACAATGAGCCCAACCATTCAAAGGCAGTTGAACATGTCATGGAACATAAAGCCGATGCTCAGCGAATTTATCGGAGACCAGAAACAACTGTTTGAAAACATAATGCAGCAGGCATCCGAGAGCAAGCTTGTCAAGAAAGGCGACACCGTAATCATGATTGCCGGCATACCGACGGGAAGCGCGGGGAAAAGCAATATGTTGAAAATTCATAAGATGGGAAATCCGGTGGTGGGGAAATAAAGGGTTCAAAGTGAATCTTGATTAATATTCAATTTCTGATAGAATTGAAGGGAAGAAAATATAGTTAAGGAGCAATAAAAATGGCACTGATAACATCAAAAGAAATGTTCAAAAAGGCGTATGAGGACGGTTACGCCATCGGAGCATTCAATGTAAACAATATGGAAATCGTACAGGGGATAACCGAAGCGGCCAAGGAAGTCAACGCTCCGCTCATACTGCAGGTTTCGGCGGGAGCCAGGAAATATGCGAAGCACGGTTATCTCATGAAATTGATAGAAGCTGCATTGGAGGATACCGATCTCCCCATATGCATACACCTGGATCACGGCGAGGATTTCGAGATATGTAAATCCTGCATCGACGGTGGATTCACTTCTGTCATGATAGACGGATCACACCATCCTTTTGAAAAAAACATAGAAGAGACAAAAAGGGTTGTGGATTATGCCCATGAAAGGGGTGTTGTCGTCGAGGCCGAACTCGGCAGGCTTGCCGGAGTGGAAGACAATATAGATGTTTCGGAAGAGGATTCATCCTACACCGATCCGGACCAGGTTGAGGAATTTGTGGAAAAAACCGGTGTCGATTCACTGGCCATAGCGATAGGGACCAGCCATGGAGCATACAAATTCAAGGGAAAAGCAGAATTGAGATTCGATATCCTGGAAGAGGTTCAAAAGAGGCTTCCCGGGTTCCCGATAGTTTTGCACGGAGCATCCTCGGTCATACCGGAATATGTGGAGCTTATCAATAAATACGGCGGGGAAATGCCGGGTGCAAAGGGTGTCCCGGAAGAAATGCTCAGAAAAGCGGCCCGCATGGCGGTATGCAAAATCAACATAGACTCCGACCTTAGACTGGCCATGACAGCTGCAATCAGGGAGCAATTCGCATTGAACCCCGATAATTTCGACCCCAGGAAATATCTAGGCCCCGGAAGGGATTATATCAGGGAAGTCGTTAAGAACAAATTGGTGAACGTGCTCGGGTGCGACGGAACAGCCGACTCCTATTAAATAGGGACTGCTGAATTAAAAACACAGGATTTTCAACATTCGGCAAGCACCGAATGAAAACCGATCATATTTAAAGGGCTGTCTCAAAGAGGGGGTCCTTTTCATATGGCTATTGTGGGACAAAACCGAATTTAACCAGTATTTTCCCGTTTTTCAATCTGTTTTCATGGTCTGCAAGGACAGCGGGCAGGTCTTCAATGCCAATAATATCCGCAGTGAGTTTTGAAGTCATTACTTCGCCATTTGAAATCATCTGAACCGCATCCGACATTGTGTAGGGATTTATATAAGAGGCTTTGATTGTAAGCTCCCTTTTAAATAGATCAAAAGGTTTTATTGCAATTTCATCATCGGGGCCCGTAAGACCGAAAAGCATCACCGTTCCGGTCTCGGAGCACGAATCAATAGCCGTTGAAACCGCTTTGATATTCCCGGAACATTCTATAACCTTATTGAACCGGCATTTTCTCAGTTCATTGGAAGAGATATTGTTTGAATCGAAAACCGCGTCAGCACCCAGAGCCAGAGCCGCCGACCTTTTGCTATCCACAGGTTCTGACACTGCAAGATAGCCGGCGTTCATCGATTTGCATATTT
>CAZWVS010000208.1:0-3426 GCA_964636935.1 uncultured Clostridiaceae bacterium | reverse complement strand
TGAAAATGCCTGCAGGGCCACTGGTGTCGCCCACATTTATGTCGACTCCGTATTTTTTTGGAATTTCAATATCGTTGCGCCACACGTGGACGTTGCCGGCAAGTATTGTGCATACAACGCCGTCAGCATCCATCAGGGCCTCTTTTCTGTCCTTTGTAGCGACGACTTTCGCTTCGCTGTATCCGCCTTCTTCTACTATTCTTTCAACAGCTCTTTTGATGTATGAAAGACGTTCGTCATCTATATCCATCAATGCCAATGTTGCGTCCGCAAATGCGGGAAAGGAAAGTATGTCTTTTACCAAGTTTCTTGTGAATCCGAAGCTTCCGGCTCCGATAAATGCAATTTTTTTCATATCGCACCCCCTTAATGTAGATTTTACACTACAGCATCTGTTCTCTCAAACCATATTTTCGTTTTTCATGATTTTGTTGTTTCTTTTATATGCGGCGTTTTTCTGTTAATATGTATTTAGTAATTTTAAAGGCGGGTTGATATGTATCAAGGTGAGCGCAGGCCATTGTCACTGGTTTTCTTTTTTTCAATAATCTCTCTGGGATTGTTTAATTTCTATTGGGTGTATTTTGTTTCATACGAGTTGAAGCAGGTAACCGGGGATGAGAGTATAAAACCGGTGTTTGAAGCGGTCATTTCGATTTTGACTTTGGGCATTTATCTGATTTTCTGGTCATACAAGTACGGCAAGATCCTTTTGCAGGCGCAAAAGGACCATGGATTGAAGCCGCGTGACTACTCTTTCCTTTGTGCCGTTTTAACCGGTATTCTGCTTTTCCCGGTTACGATGATGATAATGCAAAAGCAGCTTAATAACTTATGGGACTTCGGAAAATAAAAAAGTTAACACCGTTCATAGCAGTCGCCGCCATTCTCGCAGTGGCGGTTGTTTTTTCTGATGTGGAATTATGTGTGTTCAGAAGGGTTACGGGGCTTCCCTGTCCCTCCTGCGGCATGACAAGGTCGTATCTGGCATTGTTCTCAGGCGATATAGGCCGGGCCTTCTTCATGCACCCCCTGTTCCCGCTGATCCCTTTAATAGCGTTCCTTGTCATCTACTCGCACTACAAGGAGAAAAACTTCACCAAAATCTACATAGCCCTGTGCGTGCTGTTCATCGTTGTGTACATAATCCGCATGATCGTGCTCTTCCCCCACACCTACCCCTTCGACTACGAGCACTCCTCCCTCCTCGGCCGCATTTTCTTCCCTTAGATAACTCATTGTTTTTTAAGATTAACCCCCGGGGGTTAATCTTAAATATTGTTAAGGCGGTTGTGAGGGTTTTTAAGAGTGGTTTTAGGGATCGCTGTGTGTGAATGCCTATAGAATAAGGGTTTTGAAACATTTCTATTTGTCTTTTAAGTGCGGTTTATGCAAAATTCATCGTTGGTTCTTTCTATTTCTCCTAAGTTTTATAATTTTATATATCTAACATATTTTTAAGTTTAACCCCCGGGGGTTAAACTTAAAAAACTTAAATTTGAATAAAGAGGAAGGAACCGGGCCGTGTGTGGCTGGTTCCTTCATGTTATGGTGAGCAGACCTGTAAGCCGGGTTCTGTCGTGAACAGTCATCTATCTAGGTCTGTCATTTCTGACGGACTCAAGCCACCTCTACAGAACGGGCGGGCAGCCTTTGTTCCGTGTCGCGGTGTTGCTCCGGATGGGGTTTACATGGCATCCCCGATTACCCGGGGATCGGTGAGCTCTTACCTCGCCTTTCCACCCTTACCCTTTGTCGTGAGGCAAAGGGCGGTTTATTTCTGTTGCACTTTCCTTAAAGTCGCCTTCACCGGGAACTACCCGGCATCCATGCCCTGCGGAGCCCGGACTTTCCTCGTGCACGGCCTTTCGGCTTGCACACGCGACTGTTCAGCCTGCTCATCCAACATATGAATTATACTAGAAATGTGTTATTTTATCAAATTGTGGTGACTGTCCTGTCGTAAAAAGGCAGCAGCTCAAGCTCCGGCGCCTTGTAGCCCAGGGCTTCGGACAGATCGCTTACAAAGAGTTTTTCTGTTTCGTAGTGTCCCGCTTCAATTACAAAGCATCCCGCATTTGCGAATTCGACTGCTGAGTTGTATTTGACCTCTCCCGTTACATATACGTCGGCCGCCAGCTCAATCATTTCCCTTTCGTAGCCTGAACAGCTTCCCTGGCATACCGCTGCGCTCAGTATGGTGTCCCTGACATTGCCGATGATACGCACATATTCGATTCCCAGCTCCTCTTTAACCCGCTGTATCATGTCTTCACCGGTCAATTCCTCCTCAAATATTCCAATTCTGCCGAGGTGGCTCCTCTGACCGCTTTTCGTTGTGTATCCGAGAACACGTTCGGTTCTGACTATGCCCAGCTGTTCGGCAAGAATGTCGTTGAGCCTGGCGCTGTCGTAGTTGGTGTGAAGCGATATTACACATATGCCGCTTTCAATCAAGTCGACCAGTATGGGATCTGTGATTTTTCGAATAGGGTTGTATATGGGTGGATGATGGGTCAGTATGACATCGATTAATTCCTTTTTCGCGGTCTGCACGGCCCCGACGGTCAGGTCGACGCTTATCATCACCCGGTTTGCGTTGGCTGTTTCGCGTCCGATGACAAGCCCGCTGTTGTCGCCTCCGTCTTCTGCAAACTGCAGGCCGAAGGGCGCAATCTCCTCAAGCACCATCATTAATTCGGAAACATTCATTGTGCCAGTCCCTCCAATTCCATTATGATTCTGCCAAGCTCCCCGTCGGTTTTGCCGCCTCCCCTGTACATCGCCTTAAGCCTTCTCAGCTTCTTTCCGAGAAATTCGTCCAGCAGGGGATGTCCGGTTTCTACAAGATATTTGGATGAATGAAGCTCGTATTCCCTGTATTCATATGCCAAACCGTCATACTTGGCACATATAACATTATATACCTTGCCCTTTTCACTGCAAAGGTCTTCATAATATATTTTGAATCCGTTGTCCCAGAGGTATTTTCTTACTTTTTCCGATGCGTTCATGGGTTGAAGTATGAGTTGATCCGCGCTTTTGGCGGTTTTTTCACCTCTTTGAAGGATGTCGCATATGAGCTGGCCGCCCATCCCGGCAATTATAATGCAGTCGAACCCTGCGGCGTTTTTAAGCCCGTCGCCGATCCGGATATCTATCCTGTCGGCCATATTGAATTTCTTTATATTTTTAAGGGCGACATTGGCCGGCCCCTTTCTAATGTCGGAAGCCTTCGCTCTTTGACAAATTCCCTTTTGCACCAGGTAAATCGGGACAAAGGCATGATCGCTGCCCGTATCGAACACCTTGTCGCATTTTTTTACACAGTCCGCAATCATCTTAAGCCTTACGGACATCAATTTTTCCACATCAACCATATCTTTATCGTATCCTGTCGGTTTGTCCCGTATGAACACATGAATG
>CAZWVS010000207.1:0-3428 GCA_964636935.1 uncultured Clostridiaceae bacterium | reverse complement strand
CCTAAAATCGGGGGCGGACCAATATACTTTCCGTCATTTTTACCAATTCTTCCACAGGGTGATTGAAGGCGTTCCTTTGAGATTGTTCTGATTTGATGGGCCATGACTATCGAATCCCTGGCTAGGCCGGATTCATTCTTTGTAAGAAGATATTCATTGGGATATACTTTCCGGCCTTTGTATGAAGTTAAAGGGAGCACCGAAAGAATAGGCAAATATTGATCTATTATTTCATCAGAAACGACAAGGACGGGTCTCCTTCCCGCTTGTTCACTGCAATTACAGAATCCAAATCAACCATGAAAATTGTCCATTGGTAATTCACCAATCTTCATTGCCTCCAAGATTCTCTTTGTCAGATGCTTTGCATGCAGACATTGTTTCGTTGATATCATTGAGAAATAGCTTATCCGATGAAGCTTCCTTCATTATTTCATGTATTCTTTTCTTTTCCTGCTTTTTGAAATAGTCATCGAGGGCATCCCGGATTCCTGCATTCATCGAAGAAATGATATTTTCTTTTGAATACTTCCTCAATTTTTCAATATATTCCATCGGAAGCGAAAAAGTAATGTTCTTCAGTCTTGAATTCATATAATCACCATCCCTATATATTCTAACATAACAATAATAAAGACAATATAATCGAAATATAATAGGGGCTACAACAACCCTGATTTTCTGTGCGGAGTTACTTCATCGTGTCGCCGGTCTGTTTAAAATCCTTGTATTGAAATCACTCGGCGATATTATATGCCCTCTTCAACTTTAAAAACGGATTTCATTGTCCTTTCGGTCATGCCGTTGGCAATAACAATCAAATAATCCCCGATTTCGATTTTTTGATTTGCCGAGGGGAGTTTAATCAGGTCGTAATTATCCCCGCTATTCTTTTTTAGACCGATAGGGATTATATTATGTTTTTCCCTGAGTTCGTTAAAAACCGTTCCGTAGTCTGAATTTGCATATGGGTTGCTTTTTACCACCTTATATTGCTGTATGTCGTATTCAATCCGGTTGTCCGTTGAAGTGATTAGGTCCATTGTGAATTCCGCAACAGCCGGCTCGAATATGTAGCTTGCAAGAAGCCTTGAGGCGATTTCGTTTTTCGACAATACATAAGTCACGCCGGCGTTAACGAATGTGTCTTTCAATTCATGGTCATCCAGTATGACGACGAAATTGGTGTCGGGCGACAGCCGCTTTATGTTAAGGATGGAAATCAGCTTGTCGGAATCGTCCCCGTTGTTCAGGAATACGGTAGTTGCTTTTTCAATGTTAAGCGATTTCAGCGAAGAGAAATTACGAAGGTCCGAGTAATATGCGAAGACGCTCCTATGGCTGTATTTTTGATATATCAGATCTATGTCATCCTTTTTGTCGGTCATTATGGCCGCCTTTTTATCGGCGCCAATCAATTGATTGACAACGTTTTCAGCGAAAATGTCCCATCCGATGATAATGACGTGATTTTCAAAATTTGTACCGAGCATGCCAAGCCTCCTTTTTTCCGCGCGCTTTTGGAAAAGCTCCGTCGCCTTCCCGATAACAAGCCCCAATGTGCCCGCGGCTAGAATTATAAATAGTATTCCGATTATCCTGCCGTAGATGGAAACAGGTATCATATCGCCGTATCCGACGGTGGAAAACGTGACTATCGAATACCACACGGCGTCAAACAGGGTTTTTATAGTTCCGTCGGCATTCTGCTTTTCAAAAAACGTCAAGGCGAGCAGTAACAGGAAATATAATACGAACAAAGCCGAAGCCAACCAAAGATATTTCCGTTTATTTCCCATAAGCCCGATCCACCCCCGTATTATTCAGGTGATATAAAAATATCGAATCAATTCCACCTCTATGAATAATACTATGCTAACCTCAATGATTAAAATCGTCAAGAGAGTTTGTGCCTTGATATAGGCATACGGGGCATGTGCAAAATATTGGGAGGCATTTCTAAAATGGCGTTGTCAGGGTTGCCTTGCGGCGCCCCCTTATATCCCGCGGCGTTTCTCCGAAGTGGGCTTTGAACTGTTTTGTGAAGTTGGTGTAATCCGCGTACCCTATCGCCATGGAAATTTCGTTAAGCGAATTATTTGTCGTAAGGATGAGAAGATAAGCCTTGCGCAGACGCTCTTCTTTAAGATATTTCATTGGAGGCACACCCATGGCTTCCTTGAATACATAATGAAAACGGGTTTCCGAAAGCGATAGTATTTCCGCAAGGGTTTTCCTTGTGATGTTTTTATCCATATTCCCCCATATGTGTTCAAGAACCGGAAGCAGCCGGCCTATACTGGAAAACCGGGATATCGCATCCTCTTTTTCAACCGAGTTGTCCAGGATTGCTTCAAAAAGTCTGAAAGCCCCCGCCTTCATGCCCGCCGCTTTTTTCAGGGTCCTGTCTTCGTCATTCAAGTACCCCGAGATTTTATCCACCAATTCCGCAAAAGGCCGCTCCGGTGTGCACTTTAGTGTGAAAGGAACGTCATAGAACGACAGCGCATCCATCCCGTTTAGGACGGTGAACTTGATATGAAGACAATTCAGATAACCCGGTTTTGCAAAGCTCATCCGGTGCGTCAGCCCGCCTGGGACAATAAGAACTTCCCCGGATTTAATGGAATAGACGCCGTTGCTCTCAATCTCGCATGTGTAGATTGAATCGAAAGCACCGACAATCACAGTGTAGGGGAATTTCCTCCAGCCGGTGTCATGCGGCTCAAAATATGTTTTTGGCAATCCGCTTACCGGCTGGAAAGATATTGTTTCAACCGGCATGATGTCCAATATGTCGGGGCCCTTAATTTCAGAATTCATAGATACAGTATAATACACCAAGTCTCCGATATAAATATACATTCAATAAATTCCTGTTTTGATATATATTTTATCTACAGGGAAAATATGGAGGTGTGGTAATGACGGGCAAGGAAAACATGAAAAGAGCAATAGGTTTCGAAGGTCCGGACCATCTGCCTGTGCATGTCGAAGTGAATTTCGACTGGCTTTATGAAAAGGATGCAGCCAAGCGGCAAATGATAACGGAGCTGATGGCGCAAATCCCGGAAGACATGATAATAAGGGGATACCACGCCCCTGCAAGAAGCATGGACGAAAATGAGGGTGTCAAGCGGTGGAGGGACGAATGGGGCGTCGGTTGGGTGGATGACGGGCATGGAGCCCGTGCGGTTTTCCATCCCCTGGAAAACGGATATGAGCTGATGGAAAGCTTCGAATTCCCCGAAGCGGGGATCGAGTCCTGGTTTGACACGGCGCGGTCCTGTTTTTTGGAAGCCCCCGACAAGTACTGGGTCGGAACAGTATGGTTCACCCTGTTTGAAAGATTGTGGATGTTAAGGGGATTTAACAACATGCTCATGGACCCTTATGTGGATGAGGAAAATTTTTGCTATCTTCGTGAC
>CAZWVS010000206.1:0-3449 GCA_964636935.1 uncultured Clostridiaceae bacterium | reverse complement strand
ATACTAAAAAAACATGAGTAAATCCATAAAAAGCAATTTTATATGATGTTAATTCCATAAGCAAAGTCCGGTTGTCACTGTTTGCTTCGGAATTTGATTTCGCAGCTTTAGAATTGAACCGTCCGGTCATATTTTTTTGACAAAAAATATAAGTGCAGTATATAATTGTAACAGATTACATCGTTCGAGGGGAAGGCCAAATCATTATGGATTTGACCATGTGGGGTAAGCATCAGATGCGTTTTTAAAGTGAGATGCGAATATTCAGGGCTGCGGGCCGGGAATAGTTGCTTTGATTTATTTCGGAGGGAAAACGGAGTGATGGATATGGGCGAAAAACCGAAGGAAAATAAGCGGAAAACGGACGGCCCTGTAACCGGGATTGAAAAAACTCCTGCAGCGGATTCAAAAAAAACGGGTTTCCCCATAATCGGTATCGGGGCTTCAGCCGGAGGGTTGGAAGCCCTTTTGCTTTTCTTTAAAAATGTTCCCCTTAACAGCGGGATGACGTTTATTGTAGTCCAGCATCTGGATCCGGAGCAGAAGGGATACTTGGTGGAATTGCTTAGGCGCGCAACCACCATGCAGGTGGTTCAAGCCGAGGATGGCCTTGCCGTTCAACCCGACTGTGTCTATGTCATCCCTCCGGACAAGGACATTCAGCTTTTTCATAGGATGTTGCACCTTTTTGATCGAAAATCCTCCCACGGCCTTCATCTGCCTATCGACTTCCTGTTTCGTTCCATGGCCGACGACTTGCAAAAACTTGCGATTGGCGTGATTCTGTCAGGCATGGGTAGCGACGGCACGAAAGGGATTAAGGAAATCAAGGAAAAAGAGGGCATGGTTTTTGTGCAGGAGCCTTCCCAGGCCAAATTCAACGGGATGCCCAATAGCGCAATCGGCACAGGCATGGTGAACGAGGTGGCCCCGGCAGAGGATTTGCCGAAAAAGATTATTGATTGCATCACCCATCAATCCCTTGGTGATAATGAGCCGAAACAGTCAGAGAAGACCCGCGCCGATATAGAAAAAATTGTAATCCTTTTGCGTTCAGAGACAGGCAATGACTTTTCTGAGTACAAGAAGACAACCGTCTATCGTCGCATACTTAGACGCATGAGTATCCACCAGATTGAAAAATTTGAACACTATGTCCGGTTCCTGCAGGAAAACCCTCAGGAACTGCAGATTCTTTTCAAAGAGCTCTTGATAGGCGTGACAAGTTTTTTCCGCGATCCTGAGGCATGGCAGCAGCTGAAAGAACAGACTTTCCCAAAGCTTTTTGCCGAACATTCCACACAAAAACCCCTTAGGGTGTGGGTGGTCGGCTGTTCGACCGGGGAAGAGGCCTATTCCATCGCAATTACATTCAAGGAAGCCTTGGAGAACCTAACCCATGCAGCCAAACTCCAACTGCAGATTTTTGCCACAGACCTGGACAGTGATGCAATAAACATAGCCCGTCAAGGGTTTTACGCGGACGATATCGCCTCCGATGTGTCCCCTGAGCGATTGGAGCGCTTTTTTACAAAGGAACACGATGGTTACCGGATAAAAAAGGAATTGCGGTCAATGGTGGTTTTTGCCCCCCAGAATGTCGCCATGGATCCCCCGTTTACAAAAATCGACCTATTGAGTTGCCGCAATCTGCTTATCTACCTGACTCCCGAGTTGCAGTATAAGCTTCTCAACCTTTTTCATTACAGCCTGAATCCGGGTGGGTTTTTGTTTCTTGGCAGTGCGGAAACCGCCGGTAGCGTTAATAACCTTTTTGAATTGCTAAAAGGCAGTTCAAGGCTCTACAGACGCCTGGAAACTCCGTATGCTGCAGAGCCCTTTCGTTTTCCCTTTTCGAGTTTTAACAATTTGCCTATTTCCCGTAACATTCCCGAAATGCCTCATATGGAACGCAACGAAACCCTGAATCTGGAGGACCTTACCAATCAGTTGATTCTTGAAACCTACTCCCCGGCTGCGGTCTTGGTCAGCGATAAAGGGGATATTCTCTTTACCAAGGGGAACACGGGCAATTATCTGCAGCCTGCGTCCGGAAAAGCCAACTTGAACATTTTCGCCATGGCCCGTAAAGGGCTGCACTCCAAACTGCATCAAACCTTTCAAAAGGCGATTCGAAAAAACATCACCATGACAATGAATAATGTGGTCATAAAAACAGATGCCGGAAAACAGACGGTTGACGTCATAGTGCAGCCGCTTGAAGAGACAGATGCCATTCATCGGCTGTTGCTGGTAGTCTTTTCAAATGAAAGGCCCCTATCGGAATCGAAAACACATAAAAAAACACTGTTCAAGGTCACCAACAAAAACCGTGTTTCTGAACTGGAGGCGGAGCTGGAAAGCACCCGGCGGCAATTGAATAATTTATTGATAGAAACGCAGACTTACAAAGAGGACTATTTGTCGGCTTATGAGGAATTGCAGTCCACCAATGAAGAACTGCAGTCCACAAGCGAAGAAATAACCACATCCAAGGAAGAACTTCAATCATTGAATGAAGAATTGCAAACGGTCAACTATGAACTGCTTACAAAGATGGATGAGCTGTCCCATATAAATGACGATATGAAGAATCTGCTCGACAGCACGGATATTGCAACGTTATTTCTAGACGATCTGTTGAATATACGGCGTTATACCCCGGCGATAACAAAAATTGTGAATTTGATTCCCGGCGACATCGGGAGGCCCATAACCGACATTGTTACAAAAATGAACTACCCGGAACTTGCTGAAGATGCCCGTACAGTACTTAAAAATCAGGGGCAGATAGAAAAATCAATCAGATCAGATGACAAACACTGGTTTCAGGTCCGCATCATGCCTTACATCAACGCCGATGAAAAGCCTGACGGCCTGGTTATAACATTCATGGACATTACCGAATCAAAGAGGTTGGAGATTGCTCTGCGCCAAGCCAGGAAAGATTTGGAAAAGCGCATGGATTCCAAGGGAATTGAACCGGTTGAAGGTGATGGAAGTGCAAATGAAAAATCCTAAAATACAGAAGAGGGGAAATATATATTGAACGAGTTTTGGAAAGAGGGGTGGTTCGATTGAACAAGAGTGGCAAAAGCCCTGAAGAACAGTTGCGTATTCGGGCCGAGATGCAGATTAAAGAGAAATGGGAGAAAGCGTCTTCTCCTGCTTCCACGGCGGATTTGCATAAGATCGTCCATGAACTCGAGGTGCATCAGATTGAGCTGGAAATGCAAAACGAGGAGCTGCAGGTTGTCCGGGCCAATCTGGAATCATTGCTCGATCAATATACCGACCTCTATGATTTTGCTCCGGTGGGCTATTATACACTGGACACAAACGGAGAGATTCTTAAAGCCAACCTTACGGGGGCGAACCTGGTTGGCATGGAGCGGTCAGCCATTATCAACCGTCCGTTCGGCTTTTTTGTTTCGCCTGAACACCGTCCC
>CAZWVS010000205.1:667-3453 GCA_964636935.1 uncultured Clostridiaceae bacterium | reverse complement strand
AATGGTTGATTCACACGGCGCGGTTAAGGAAATCAGCAGATCCGCAAAAACCTATTTCCCCGGTTTTAAAAATCTGGAAAAATCAACCCCGTGCGACCTGTGGGTTGATTTTGGAGAGCTTAAAGAAAAGGAAGGCTTTTTCAAATCCGCCGACACCGGTTCCATTCATGCGGTTGCCGTTAAAAAATCCTCCTCCCGGGGCTTCATATTGTTTTTCCATGATGCCACGGACATAAAATTCAAACTCGATTCCTTGAACACGGCAAAGGCTAGAATAAGGGCTTTTGAATCAATATCCCATACGGGCTATTGGGAATACCATATCGAAAATGATCAATACTATCTCTCCGACGAGTTGTTCAATATATTCGGGGTTGAACCACAGGATAAAAGCTACAGCTTTTCCGACTTTAAGAAGTATTACAAAGATGAGGATTATAAAAAAATATATAAAATCACTACAGAAGCCATTGAGACCTGTGCTCCCTATTCCTTCGAAGCCCAAATAATACGCCCGGATAAAAGCGAGCGATATATCCTGGCAAAAGCGGAAGTGATTAAGAATGACAAGGGCCTGCCCGAAAAGATTGTCGGGGTGATGATCGACATAACGGAACGCAGACATATCGAGAGCGAATTGCGGCAAAAGGAATTAAGGCTTCAAAAAGCCGAAGAAATAGCGAATCTGGGAAGCTACGTCCGCGACTTGAAAACAGGTAAATACGAGTGCTCTGAGGGGTTTTTCAACATAACGGGGATTGATCCCAAAAATTTCACCCCCACCTATGAAACCATGCAGTCCATCACACATCCTGAAGATATCAAAAAAACAGATGGGTTTGTAAATGACTCACTTGAATCCGGCAGTGACTTCAATTTTGAGAACAGGATAATCAGAAAAGACGGAACGGTGCGTCATATAAGGTCAAAAGGCACCTTTGTAAAAGACGGGGAGGGCAACCCGGTAAAAATCATAGGAACCATTTTAGATATAACGGATTACAAACAAAAGGAATCCTATCTGCTGGATGTTGGAAAAAGCATGCAACAGGCGGAAAAACTCGCCTTGATAGGGAGCTGGACCAGGGATGTGGACACCTTCCTGTACCACTGTTCGGAAGGTTATTGTGAAATATGCGGACTTGACCCGAAAAAAGAATATTTCACCAAATCCGAAATCTCAGCGACTGTTCATCCCGAAGATTCCGATTATGTTGAAAAGACTCTTGAGGAAAAAAGGTCGCAAAACAAAAGTTGCGAACTTGAACACAGGGTGATGCGCCCCGACGGGACAGTGCGTCATGTGCATTCAAAAAGCACGTTGATATACGATGAAAACAACAAATCAGTCCGTGAACTCGGCACCTTGGTGGATATAACCAGATACAAGGAGGAATCCGACCGGCTGCGGGATGCCGAACTCATAGCGGGGGTGGGGCACTGGGAATGGGATGTGGACGCAGACAGGAATATCTTTTCCGATGGCATGTTGCGGATAATCGGTTACGACCCAATGGAGGAAGCAGGCAGGGATTTCACTAAAAGGTTGTTTCACCCCGATGACCACGAAAGGGTCAAAGGCATAATAGAAAAGGCTTTAAAGGACGGCAAACCCTATTCATATGAAACAAGGATCATCCGCCTCGACGGGGAGGTCCGATGGGTTCTGGTAAACGGGCTTCCGGTGAAAAACAGCCGGGGTCGCGTGGTTAAGACAAAGGGCACCTTTACCGATATAACGGATATAAAAAATTATCAGCAAAAACTGCTGCAAAATGAAATCCGTTTCAAACAGGCAGAGGAAGCGGCTAAGATCGGGCACTGGGAAAAAGATGTTTCCAGTGACACTTACATATGTTCCGACGGAATATACAGGATTCTGGGCATTGAGGATAGAAGCAGGCTTCTCACTTTTGAAGACCAAATTGCAGCGGTTCACCCGGACGATATGGAAAAGGTAAGAGGGATAATAGACAATGCTAAAAGTGAAAACACGGGATATAAGCTTCAACACAGGATAGTCAGGCCGGATGGCCAGGTTCGCTATATTAAAACCGATGTCACCCCTATTATGGACTCTCTTGGCAATTTGATAAAATATTCCGGTCTTGTCATGGATGTAACCGACTCGGTTTCAAGGGAAAGGGAACGTATCCGGCTGGAATCCCGGCTGAGAAACCAGCACAAGCTTGAATCAGTCGGACTGCTGGCCGGAGGTGTGGCCCATGAAATCAACAATCCGATCAACGGCATAATGAACTACAGCCAGCTGATACTGGATCTGGAGAATGAAAATGAAGACGTCCGGACATATGCCGCCGAAATAATACGCGAAACGGAGAGGGTATCAAATATTGTCAGTAATCTTCTAAAATTTTCCAGGCAGGGGCAAAAAACACATACATGGGTTGATTTTACCGATGTTCTGGATAGAACTCTATCCCTGGTAAATACAATTTTCAAAAAAGATATGATAAACCTGCAAATGGATATCCCCTCTGACCTTCCTCAGATCAAGTGCAACAGCCAGGAAATACAGCAGGTTTTGCTAAACCTGATTACAAATGCGCGGGATTCCTTGAATAAGAAATATGAAGGCCTCAACGAAAACAAGGTCATATCGGTTTCAGCCGATGTCATACAGAAAAATGGTGAAAATTTCTTTGAAATTTGCATTGCCGACAAGGGGACGGGCATAGATCCGGAAATTCAGGAACAGCTGTTTGACCCGTTTTTCACCACAAAAGGCCAGGGAGAGGGAACGGGAACGGGGCTCGGGCTTTCAA
>CAZWVS010000205.1:0-657 GCA_964636935.1 uncultured Clostridiaceae bacterium | reverse complement strand
CAGTTACGGTATAATAAGGGACCATGGGGGGTTTCTCAGATTCGAATCAAAAAAGAACGAATATACAAAGTTTTTTATTGAACTGCCTTTGGAACAGGACTAATATGAAGCTTTTTCACAAGTTATATTGAAAAATCTAATTCTGTCTCATTGCCTCGAAGTTCATAATTTTCCCCCAGGAACATCTCTTCAACGTTTTTCACTATCGACTGGTCGTATACCGTGCCGTCATTTCTTTTCAGTTCCTTCAATACGGATTCAATTTTATGGGCCGGTCTGTAAGGCCTGTGGTTCAGCATTGCCTCAACCACGTCGGATATCATCAACACTCTCGCTTCGATGCAGATTTCTTCGTCCTTCATACCGCGCGGATAACCGCTTCCATCCAGTCTCTCATGGTGAAAATACACTATTTCGGCAACGGGCAGGCTCAAATCCACTTTTGACAATATGTCGTAACTGACCTGTACATGGTTTTTTACTATTTCATACTCCAAAGGGGTCAGCACTCCTGTTTTTGCCAGAATATCCGTCGGCACCTCAATTTTACCTATGTCGTGAAGGAAGCCGGCTATTAGCAGAGTTATCCTGCATTTATTGGGCAGATTCATTTTATCGGCTATGTCATAGGCAAGGTTTCCTGTTTGCCTGTTGTGA
>CAZWVS010000204.1:0-3499 GCA_964636935.1 uncultured Clostridiaceae bacterium | reverse complement strand
TGTCGAAGCGGTGTATGCGGATTGTTTCATAGACTGCACAGGTGACGCAGACATAGCCGCATATACCGGAAACACGCTGATAAAAGGCCGTGAAAGCGATAATTTGACGGCGCCCGCCACTTTGATCATGAACCTGAAAAACGTAGATACCGAAAGCGTGCTTGACCATATTGAAAAAAACAACAGCCCGAGGTTCAGGCAACTGATTAAAGAATTAAGGGAAAAAGGCGAATGGCAGTTTCCCTTCGATATATTCATAAGCATGCTTTTAACCGAACCCGGCGAGCATATGGCGAACACCATAAGACAGGTCGGCGTGGACGGGCTTGACGCAGAATCGCTTACAGAGGCGGCCATAGATGGAAGAATTCAAAACAAGAAGCTATACGATATAATAAAGGCGAATTTCCCGGGATATGCCGATTGCCGCATATCGTCAACTGCGGAAAATGTGGGCATCAGGGAGACGCGCAGGATCAAAGGGGACTTCGTCCTTGAACTGGAAATGCTCTTGAAAGGATCCGATTTTGAGGACACGATAGCCCTTTCCTCATATTGCTTCGACCTGCCCGACCCCGAAAAACCCAGCTATCAGCCGCTGGAGGGGCAAAGGACCGCAAAGGAACACACCCATATCCCGTTCAGATGCCTTTTGCCCGACAAGATGAAAAACCTGTTGGTCGCAGGAAGGAGCATAAGCGTTGAAAGGGATGTCCTAGGCCCTGTGCGGGTGATGGGTCCATGTATCGGAATGGGTCAGGCGGCGGGAATGGCGGCCGCCATGGCCACCGGGCAACTAAAGGATGTTGACCGGATACAATATGATTCACTGAGGGACAGACTTGAAAAAATAGATTGCATAACGGATGAAAAACACATTGAAAAGGTTGGGAGACGGAAATGAAACTTACATTTTATGGAGCGGTGGGAGGAGTAACCGGTTCAAATCATTTGATTGAAGAAAACGGATATAAGATATTGGTGGACTGCGGCATGTTCCAGGGTTCGTCTTCGGATAAGCGGTTGAATTACGAGGAACTGCAATATGATCCCGCAAAAATCGACATTGTGCTGTTGACGCACGCGCACATAGACCACAGCGGGAGAATACCCCTTCTTTATAAAAAGGGGTTCAAGGGCGAAGTCATATGCACCAGGGCTACAAAAGGCCTTTGTGAAATCATGCTGCCCGACAGCGCCCATATACAGGAATATGAGACGGAGTATAAAAACAGAAAAAGAAAAAGGGCGGGCAAGGCCCCGCTGGAACCGCTGTATGACAAAACCGACGTGCAGGAAGCCCTGAATCATTTCAGGGCGGTCGATTACAACAATGTAATTAAAATAAACGATCTCATATCCGTAAGGTTCAGGGACGCGGGACACATACTGGGTTCTTCCATTATAGAGTTATGGGCCAGGGAAGGTGATAAAAACGTAAAAGCGGTGTTCTCCGGTGACATAGGCAAGTTCGACACCCCGATAATCATGGATCCCTCCTATATCGATAGTGCCGATTACTTAATAATGGAATCGACATACGGAAACAAAAGGCATGTATACAAGGAAAACGCCGAAGAAAAAATGTTCGAGATAATTGAAGAGACAATAAGGAATAACGGCACGGTCATAATCCCTTCGTTCGCCGTGGGCCGCACTCAGGAGATGATCTACGGTTTCAACAAGCAGATCGACCTTAAAGACAGGTATGAAATAATAAAAAACGTTCCGGTGTATGTTGACAGCCCCCTTGCGATTTCGGCGACGGAGGTTTTCAAAAAAAATACGGAATCATTCGATGACGAAGCAAAAAAATACATACTGGGCGGCGACAACCCCCTGGATTTCGAAAATCTTGTATTTACAAGAACCGCCGATGAATCCAAATTGATAAATAAGACAGAAGGTCCGAAAATAATAATTTCCGCAAGCGGGATGTGTGACGCCGGACGGATAAAGCACCATCTCAAGCACAACCTCTGGAAAGCGAACACCACCGTGCTTTTTGTGGGCTACCAGGCCCAGGGCACACTTGGAAGAAGAATCCTCGACGGGGCCGGGAAGGTGAACATATTCGGGGATACGATAAAAATAAACGCAAGAGTTGAAATGATAGACGGATTTTCGGGACACGGGGACATGGACGACCTGGATAAATTCGTCACAAGCTTTAAAGAAAAGCCCAAAAATGTGTTTCTGGTGCACGGAGAAAGGGAGCAGGTATCCGCATTCTCCAAAAGACTCGAAGAAAGTTACGGGGTGTCGACAACCATACCGGAAATGGGTGAAACGTATGAACTGGAATACAGCGGATATTCGCAGACGACGCCCCAAACTCATCGCAATATTACAAAAATGAGTTTCAGAAGGCTTGAATTGATCAATATGATCAAAAGGGTTAAAGACCAGATAACGGATCTTTCCGCCATAATTTCATACGGCGACATAAATAAAATGGACGAGGAAAAAATCCAGGAAACCATTGCCTCATATTTGAGAATCGAAAAGGAGATAGCCGGCATACTGAAAGGGCTTGATGAAACGGATGAGTGATAATAAGCATATATATCTCGACAATGCCGCAACAACGGCTGTTTATCCCGAAGTCGTGGAATTCATGGCGGATATTCAAAAAAACTGCTACGGCAATTCATCAAGTGTCCATAAAATGGGTGTAAAGGCACTTGAGGCTGTTGATTCGGCGCGCATGAAAATCGCAGACATGCTGGGATGTGAAAAAAGCGAAATCGTTTTCACTTCCGGAGGGGCGGAATCCAACAGCCTTGCAATAAAAGGGTATTCGTTTGCCAACCGCGCAAAAGGCAACAGGATAATTTCCTCGGCTTTTGAACATCCCACGGTTTTAAAGAGCCTGGAGGATTTGGGAAAATATAAAGAATTCGGATTTTCATATGAATTGTGTGAAATATCAAACGGCAGGCCCGATACGAAACATATAATAAAAACGGTCGATAAGGATGTCGTCCTGGTTTCGGTGATGAGTGTCAACAGTGAAACGGGAGCCTATACCGACATGAAGGGGTTGTCGGATGAAATAAAGGCGGTGAATCCCGAAACGGCCGTACATACCGACGCTGTACAGGCTTTTTGCAAATACGACCTGGACCTGGGTAAGGCAGGCAACATCGACATGGCATCCATCAGCTCACACAAGATAAGGGGTCCGAAAGGTGTCGGAGCCCTGTTTGTTCGCAGGGGGACCAATATAGCGCCTTTGATAAACGGTTCGGGAAGGGAACCGGTCATCAGGGCGGGAACCATTAACACCGCGGGAGTGGCGGGTTTTGCAATGGCCGCTGAAAAATATATGGCGGACAGGATTGTCAATGTGGAAAAAATCAGGCGGATTAAAAAGCATTTGACGGAATCGCTCAGGGAAAAGGAACCGGAAACGATGGTTGTTTCACCGGACAATTCAAGTCCGTACATATTGAATGTGGCTCTTCCCGACATAAAATCGGAGGTTTTATTGAATCAT
>CAZWVS010000203.1:0-3500 GCA_964636935.1 uncultured Clostridiaceae bacterium | reverse complement strand
CAAGGGGCAGGGGCTACGGGTCTGAAGCCATGTCCCTTGCAATCGACTACGCTTTCAGCGAACTGACTCTGGAGAGGCTGCAGCTTAAAGTAATATCATATAACGAAGCCGGCATAAGGCTTTATGAAAAACTTGGATTTAAAAAGGAGGGCGTGTACAGGGAAGCCGTGCTAAGGGACGGTAAACGCCATGATTTGTACTTGTACGGCCTTCTGGGAAAGGAATGGGAAAAGAATGGTTGACTACATCAGGGACTACATTGAAAGACAGGCCGCGGCTATCGTTAAAAGCCCGTATGGAAAGCTTGAGGAGTTCTGCAAAATGCTCATGGGGGCAAGGGGAAGGGGTTCCAACATTTATTTCGCCGGCAACGGCGGAAGCGCCGCAACGGCGTCCCATTTCACAAACGACCTGGTCAAAGGCCTATCCCCCAACAATAAGAAGAGGTTCCGGGCCTATTCGCTGGTGGACCAGGTTCCGGTCATAACCGCGCTGGCGAACGACTACGATTATTCCGTGATTTTCGCCGAACAACTTGAAAATTACGCCGATCCGGGAGATTTGCTGGTTGTGATAAGCGGAAGCGGCAACAGTGAAAATATTTTAAAGGCCTGCCAAACCGCGAAGGAAAAGGGCATGGTTGTCGCGGCCTTCACCGGAAGGGACGGTGGAAAGGTTTCCGACATGTGCGACCTTGCGGTCATAGCCCCTGTAAACAACATGGAAAGGATAGAAGACATCCACATGCTTTGGGAGCACTGCGTTATAACGACGCTTAGACAAGAGATTGACAACGAGGAGTGACATGGAAATCGTAAACAAGGATACAAGACCCGGGAAGATACATTCCGTCGTATTTGATTTCGACGGGACGCTGAGCCTCATCCGAAAGGGATGGCAGGAGATAATGACCCCGTATTTCACACAGGTGCTGATGGACACCCCGGAGCACGGCCCTTATGAAGATGAAAACAAATGCGCAAGGGACTTTATTGATTTTCTGACGGGGAAACAGACCATCTACCAGTGTATAAGGCTCAACGAGGAAGTGGTGAAAAGGGGAGGCCCTGAGCGCGAGCCACTGGAATATAAGAACGAATACCACAGACGACTGCTGGAGAAGATTGACTACAGGAGAAAAGGCCTTGCCGACGGCAGCATAAGTCCCGACGAATATCTGGTGCCGTGTTCGGTGGGCATTATAGAGGCGGTTCTTGTAAGGTATGTGGACATATATCTCGCAAGCGGCACGGACGAGGTGTACGTGAAAGAGGAAGTGGCGCTTTTGGGGCTGGATGGCTATTTCGAAAACCGGGTCTACGGCGCCCGTGACGACTACAAGCTTTTTTCAAAAGCGATGGTCATCAAGCGGATAATAAGCGAGAACTACCTGCACGGCTCCAGCCTGGCGGGGTTTGGGGATGGATACGTGGAGATAGAGAATATAAAGGAAGTGGACGGCATCGCGATAGGTGTCGCAACCGACGAAGAAAAAATGGAAGGTGTGGACCCTTGGAAGAGGGACAGGCTGATTAAGGCCGGCGCCGATGTCATAATCCCGGATTTCACCGGACTTGAGGGGATAATCGGATATTTGTTTGGAGAATAAAATGCCTTTTAAAAAATTCGACAGGAGCAGACTCGTACTGAAAAGCTTATCGGAAAGGGAGAACGACCTTGACATAAGCGTCATGCAGGATACGGCTTCGCCTCCGCAGCCCTTTGAAAACGAAGGCCTTGACGCGGTGGTGGAGGCAATCCGAAAAGCAAAAAAGAAGAACGCCACGGTGCTTATGATGATGGGCGCCCACGTTATAAGGGCGGGAGCCGCGCCCTGGCTCATAAAGCTAATGGAAGAAGGATGGATAACCCATTTCGCTTTAAACGGCGCAGGCGCCATACACGATTTCGAATTCGCCATGATCGGCGCGACCACGGAAAGCGTGGCCAAATACATAAGCGAGGGGCAGTTCGGCCTGTGGAAGGAATCCGGACTTATAAATGATTTTGTAAACGAAGGGGCCGCGCGGGGGCTGGGCCACGGCGAAAGCCTGGGCATGGCCATCGAAGAGGGCGGCTTTAAATATAAGCGATACAGCCTGCTTGCCGCCGGATACAAAAACAGGGTTCCGGTGACGGCCCATGTGGGCATAGGGCTTGATTTCATTCATCAGCACCCCAACTGCGACGGAGACATGCTGGGAAGGGCCTCCTATCTGGATTTTCTGATTTATGCGAAATCAATCGAGAATCTTCAAAACGGTGTCTTCCTCAATTTCGGGTCCGCGGTGACGGGGCCTGAGGTTTATCTCAAAGCCCTTTCCATGGCGAGGAACGTTGCCCATGCCGAAGGAAGGCGGATAACGGATTTCACTACGGCGGTATTCGACCTGCTGCCCATAAAAGGGGAGACGGACGAAACTCCGGACAAATCGGACCCGAGATACTACTTCAGGCCGTGGAAAACCATACTTTCAAGAACTGTGGAGGACGGCGGAAAAGGATACTACATACAGGGCGATCACAGCGTGACCGTCTCCAACATGGCTTACAGGCTGTTAAACGGAAGGTGATTATGAAAAAAAACAGGATCAGGGAGATAGTCGACGGATTCAAGAATTTGAAAATAGCGGTGGTGGGGGATTTTGTCCTGGACCAGTATTTTGTCATAGACACCAGGCTGAACGAGCCCTCCCTTGAAACACCCCACGAAGCATACCAGGTGGTCTCCACAAGGAAATATCCGGGAGCCTGCGGAACGGTGACCAACAATCTGGCGGCCCTAAGGGTGGGAGAGGTGTTCGCCGTCACATTCATAGGCGACGACGGAACCGGATATGAACTGGAGAGGGAGTTAAAAGCCAGGGGTGTGAAACCGGACTACATGATAAAGACCGGCGACATGATAACCCCCACATATGTAAAACCCATGATGTGGTCGGGGGATGAAGAGGAAGAAAGCAACCGCCTGGATATAAAAAACTTCAAAAACACTCCCAAAACCCTTGAAAAGGAGATTCTCGGCCAGCTGAGCGCTGTGTTTGCAAGATGCGACGCGGTCATAATACTGGATCAGATGGTGGAAAGCAACTGCGGGGTCATAACGGACAAAGTGAGGAAAAGGCTCATAAAGCTGGGCCGCATGTACGAGGACAAAATCATATTCGCCGATTCCCGCTCAAAAATCCACATGTTCGACAAATTAGCGGTCAAATGCAACAACTACGAGGTCTGCAGGCCCTTTTATCCCGACTTGGAAGGCAAGCCCGAAATCGAAACGGTAGTGGAATGCGGATCCAGGCTATATGAAAAGAACGGGCATCCCGTTTTTGTGACCATGGGGGCCGAGGGCATCATGACTTTCGGGGAAAAAGGCGTCATGGTTGTTCCGACGGAGGATGTGCCGGGACCCTACGACATATGCGGGGCGGGTGATTCCGTGGCCGCGGCGGTTGTAAGCTCCCTTGCGGCAGGGGCGGACGAGGTTGAAGCCGCATTCA
>CAZWVS010000202.1:0-3505 GCA_964636935.1 uncultured Clostridiaceae bacterium | reverse complement strand
GCAAGACGCATGGTTTTCGACCTTCACGACGCCTGCCCCGACGGAGGGTATATCGTCAGTCCCTCGGATCATTTCTTCTACGGCGACCCCGCAAACATACAGGCCTTCGCCGACGCGGCCAAGGAGTGTGTTTATAAATGAAAGATGTCGTATGCATAGGGATCCTGGTGGCCGATGTAATATCAAAGCCTTTAAAAACCCTTCCCGAAAGGGGAAAACTGATGCCTATCGACAGTATAACTCTGCACAGCGGGGGCTGCGCCCTCAGCAGCGCAGTCGATATGAGCAAGATCGGGCTGGACACCGCAGTTGTCGGCAAGTTGGGCAATGACGGTTTTGGCTCATACCTTACCGGAGAGTTGAAAAAACACAATGTGGAGACAACGGGCCTTAGCATAGGACAAAACTCCAGGACCAGCGCAAGCGTTGTCGTCGTAGGCGAGGATTCGGAACGTTCTTTCATCCATTGCTTCGGCGCCAACGGTGAATTCACTTACGAAGACATTGATTTTGCATTTGTTTCGCAATACAAAATCGCTTTCTTCACCGGTGTCAACCTCATGGCGTCCTTCGACGGGGCCCCTTTGGCGAAAGCGGTCGAAGAAGCCCGTGACGCCGGCTGCATAACGGTAATGGACACAGCCTGGGATTCAAGCGGGCGCTGGATGGAACTTGTAAGGGGATCCCTTTCCAACCTGGATTATTTCATCCCCAGTTACGAAGAAGCGAAAAACATAGCGGGCAAGGAGTCCCCTGAGGAAATCGCCGATGTGTTTTTATCGATGGGTGTCGGAACCGCAGTTATCAAACTGGGTGAAAAGGGATGTTACATAAAGACCGGCGGGGGCCGCGAACACACGATCGGGCCGTTCAAGGTCGATGCCGTAGAAACAACCGGGGCGGGCGACGCCTTCGCCGCAGGCTTCATAACCGGCATATCAAAGGGCTGGCCTATTGAAAAATGCGGTTTGTTCGCAAATGCGACAGGCGCGCTTTCCGTGTCATGCATCGGCGCCTCCACAGGAATAAAGACACTTGAAGAAACAATTGATTTTATTAAGTCACAGGGACGGGAGTGGTGATATGATAACAAAAAAAGAGTATGAAGAAGCAGTTGAAAGAACAATAGAATATTTTGAAAAGGCCTGCGTAGTTATAACCGAGGATGAAAAAAAGAGTATTGAGATCGCCGATTTCGGCCTAAGCCGTCTGAAAAAAGAAGGGCTTGAAATACTCACCTATGTAAATACCGACAGGTGCTGCGCAAAGGAACTTGTGCTCTTTCCCGGACAATCCTGCTGCGAACACAGGCATCCGCCTGTTGAGGGCAAACCCAGCAAGGAGGAAACCTTCAGATGCCGTTACGGAAAAGTCTATTTATATGTAGAAGGTGAGCCAACCCCGAACATAAAAGCTGAAATCCCGAATGACAAGCCCGGCGCGTATAACGTTTTTCATGAGGTTGTTTTGAACCCGGGCGGGCAATACACACTTGAACCCGACACTTTGCACTGGTTCCAGGCCGGGCCGGAGGGCGCCGTCGTGTCCGAATTCTCAACAAGCAGCGTGGACGAAGCCGACATTTTTTCCGACAAGGATGTTGAAAGGGAAACGACAATTGAGTGATTCATATGAAAAAGCCCTCATGTACGGCGCCGGGAGCATAGGCCGCGGCTTTATCGGACCGCTTTTCTCCTCTTGCGGATGCCGTGTGTGTTTTGTTGATGTAGACCGCGACTTGGTGGAACGGTTGAATATTGATACCGGATATGAAATAACCATAGCAGAATACGGCGGATACGAAACCCGCGCCATAAAGAATGTATATGCAATCGACGGGACTGATTCTTCAGCCGTGTCCCGTGAAATCGCCGGCTGCGACATCATGTCCACGGCCGTGGGTGTGAATATCCTGCCGAAAATAGCAAAAACCATAGCCGAAGGACTCGACATAAGGGCGTCACTTTCAAAAAAACCTCTCGACATAATAGATTGCGAGAACATAGCCAATAGCGGAGGTTTTTTGAAATCACTTGTAAAACCCCTGGTAAAAAACAAGGAGTATCTTGAGGAATCGATCGGTTTTGCATCGTCTTCAGTGGGAAGGATGGTTCCGCTGCCTCCCGAATCGCACAAAAGCAAAATCGTGGTTGAGCCTTACAACAGGCTTCCCGTCGACGGGGAATCACTGAAAACCGACGTTTCCAAAATAGAAAACATAATACCGGTGACCCCTTTTGCCATTGAGGAATACAAAAATTATTTCATGCACAACATGTCGCATGCCATCGTTGCATATATGGGGTATCTGGAGGGTTATGAGTTCATATGGGAAGCCGTCAGGGACAACCGGATCCGCAAAATCGTTTCCGGAGCCCTCGAAGAAAGCATAAAAGCCATTTCTTCCGAATTCACGGTTTCCGAAACGGAACTTAAGGAATATGCAAATGATTTGCTAAAGCGCTATTCCAATGCTTTTCTAAAGGACACCGTCGCAAGGGTCGGAAGGGATCCGAAAAGGAAATTGTCCCGAAACGACCGGCTGGCTGGTGCGGCGTTATTCTGTCTTGAGAAAGGCATAATGCCCCATAACATAATTTACGGGATAGCGGCGGCTTTCAAATTCGACGCGGCGGACGATATCTCGGCTCCCGAAGTGTCGGACTATGTTGCGGAAAACGGAATGGAAAAAGCCGTTGCCGTTTTCACCGGGATAAAACGGGAATCACCACTGTTTAATCAAATAATAAAAACATACAAGGGTCTTTGATATTCAGGGACCTCCTGAAAATGTGAAAATGACTGTAATCAAGGTTCTTTTAGATTATTCGGCAAACCCGCTTACAAAAGACTTTCAAGATTTTGGAGTTTCTCATGGGTTATCAGGGCGTCTTCCCTTATACCCCTCAATTTTACTATGTGCGTCCATCGCCCGTAGGGCAATATTTTTGTGATGTGCCTAAGATTCACTATATAGGATTTGTGTGTTCTCATGAAGGTGTCGTTGTCAAGCTTATCCTCGACTTCATTGAGATTGATGCTTGTGAGGTACGAATCCCCCGAAGTCACTATTTTTGTCCTGTTGCCTTCACGGAAAACCAGCATTATTTCATCTATGTCAATGAAACTCATGCCGTCCCTGTTCTTGATAAGCAGTTTGTCGAGTTTCTTTTCGCTCTGCTCACCGGACTCTTTTTCCAGCATGGCTGCGATTCGCTCGAGTGTGTTCCTGACCCTTTCAATTCCGAAAGGCTTCAATATGTAATCGAATGCATACATTTCGAAAGCCTCCCCCATGTAATCGTTATAGGCCGTGGAGAATATCATGTATGTGTCCGGACTCCTGTCCATTATCTCCCTTGCGCATTCCACCCCCGACATGCCGGGCATTTCTATGTCCATGAAAACAACCTCGGGCTTGAGGTCGTCAAAAAGCTCAAGGGCTTTTTGACCGTCGGTCGCTTTTGCGGATACCTCAAACCCGGGTATTTTCATTATGAACCTC
>CAZWVS010000201.1:0-3524 GCA_964636935.1 uncultured Clostridiaceae bacterium | reverse complement strand
AGGGAGGACTTTATAAAACTGCAGCCTTTTCGAAATCTGCTTTGAAAAGACATGGTCGTTGTTCTTTTTAACCGCCGCATTTTCCCATTTTGAATCGTCGAATCCGGGCAGGTTCCACCCGTAGTCCCATTCCCCCGCATTGAAATGCTCAAGATATTGTGTCCTGTAAGCTATTATGTCCCCGTTTCCGTATGCCGGGGTGACCAGGCATTTTGTATTGTGACCGGTAAACGCCTTTATATTCCCGTCGGTTTCCACTTCCGCTATGAACCCGGTTCTGAAATCCCCGCCCGGCCAGGTCCTGTTGAGCTCGCCCTGATAATAGAGGTGCGCCGCTATCACATTGTCGCCTTCACATAAATAGCCGGTTATGTCCATCTCCTGATATCCGAATGAAAAATGATACGAAGGAGCCGGACCCATGTCGATAAGAAGACCGTTTACATACACCCGCGCAACATCGTCTGCGGAATAGCGGAGAATGGTTCTTCCCCCCTCATTGTAAAAAGGCAGCCTGAACAATGTGTGTTTGTTTCTGAATTCCTCCGGATGTTCCGGGTTTTCCTGGTTCAGCCTCCCCTTTTTTCGGATGTCCAACGGCTGTTTGTCTTTGAATGTTTCGCTTGCAACCCATCTTCCTTTTGAAAATGCCATTTTTCCGCCTCCTTCGGTTTTTCATTTAAACATCTTTGCAACATCCGGCATTGTTCTTAATAATAAATTTCACAAAGTTTTTCCGCTGTCTCTTCCAGAAGTTCCGGATTCTCCTCCGCCAGATATGTCAAAACCGTGAATTTTGAAGACATTGTATGACCCTTTAAAATACTTTCTTTAAAAAGACGTCTGTCTATTCCCGCTTCGCGGGGATGTGTCTTCCCTCCGGCTTTTTTAAGCAAAGCTTCGATTTTGTCGGCATCTATGTGCTCCACTTCAACCGGCAGTCTTTTTTCAACCATGTCGAAAAGCCTGCATATCGCAACCGTCCCTATCCCTACGGAGTTGCCGTGAAGCTCGTGCTCAACACCTCTTTTTATACAGTCCACGTCCCAGTAATGCACAATATGGTGTTCCGCTCCGGAAGCGGGTCGTGTGTTTCCGTTCAACCCCATGGCCATGCCCGCAATAATAAGGGCTTCCATTACGTTTTTCACAGCAGTTTCGTCACCGGCTCTCAGTGCTGTTGCATTATCGGCGCATTTTTCAACCGCCTTTTCAACCAGGGCTGCAATCTCCGGGCAGTAATGCTCCCCTTTATAATCCCTTCCGAATTTCCATTCCCTCAATGCGTTGTATTTCCCTATCACATCCCCGAATCCCGCTGTGATCATTTCCCGCGGCGCACCGGCAAGCATGTCGGTCCTGCCGAATATCGCCTTGGGATATTGCCCCGGTATGCTTTCCTTTATATTATTTAAAATCAGTGACGATGTTATCGATGCATATCCGTCCATGGAAGGCGCGGTGCCGACCACAACATACCCTTTTCCCATTTTATAGCTTATCTGTCTGGTTATGTCGTTAACAACGCCGCTTCCCACGGCTGTGAAAAATTCTGTTTCTCCGTCGACTTTTGCCAGCACTTCACCTAGGCATGCGTCATTGGGCGCCACATTCAACCCGCCTCTTCCTTTTATTATATGGGTTTTTACATTATTCCCCTTGTTTTTTAGTTCCGAGGAAACAATATCCCCCGCTATTTTGAATGTGTTTTCATCGCACAAAACCGTTATCAAACCTTTGGCTTTCCCGGATATGTATTCCACTGCGTTTTTCACTGCATCATCCGATATATCTATTTTGTCGATGCCGGACCGATGGGTCATGCCGCAGCTGCAGCTGTATTGTAGATTCGCCATATCCCCAATCCGTAAATCCTTTAAACTCATTTGCCACCCCTTTAATCCGTTTCACCAGTCATATGTTGTTGGACAAAACATTCCAACAACCGTTGTTTTGTTTGTCATGATCAAATTTTTTGGGTAAAAAAAAGGAGACCTTAAGGCCCCCTTTAATTATCAATCATGCAATTCCCATGGCCTGTAAAAGCCTGTATATCATAGCCGTCGCCTGGGCCCTTGTCGCTTTGCCTTCAGGAGCGAATACGGTTTCCGTCATGCCGTTTATTATTCCGAGTCTGTGTGCCGCTTTCACATAGATCCTTTCCTGTATGGATAAAGTTGCAATGTCCTGGAAAGAGTCTGTTGACTCTGCGGCTAATTGCGAAACATCACAATTTGAATAGTGTTCATATGCTTTCACCACCATTTTTGCCATGTCAAGCCTTGAAACGGGTTTGTCCGGATTCAGGTAATCACCATCTATGATGCCGGCGGCTTCCGCAGCTGAAACATATCCGAAATACCAAGCCGTCTTATCCACATCCGCAAAATAGCTTTTCCCCTCAAAGGGTGTTATGCCGACCGCTTCACAAACCAGTTTTACAAACTGGACGTTTGTCACCAGACCATCGGGAAGGAATATTCCTTCACCCATGCCGTTAATTATGCCCAATGATGACAATGCATCTATATAGCTGCTTCCCCAGTATGCTTCAGAAACATCCCAAAAGGGCATCCCTTCAAGGGCATAAGCATATATGCCCGTGTCTTTCACAACTGTTTTCATCTCTCCGTTTTCAAGAAACGCCCCGATTGTACTTGCTTCCCCTTCCATTGATTCCCACACACCCTTTACCTCTGCGTATGAAAATATATTGTTCGGAACAGGTCTGCCAAGCTCAAATCCTTCCAGGTTTGTGTCGAAATATGCGCCGATCGAGAAAACATAGTGTCTTGCTCCGGGATTCTTCACCTGTTTTCCTTTTTCCGCAATTATATATAAATCCCTTTCAGGACTTTTTTCAATTGTCTGCCAGCTTATATGAAAACAGTCGTTTTCAAAACACAAGTCCAGGTCTGTTCCTGTGTCGATAAGCTCCCCTGCGCTTTCCATGGGAATCAAAAGGTAGAATTTTTCAAGCGCCCTGTCCGAAAAGTCCAGCATCTTCTTCTCGCTGCTTATATACTTTTGAGTGATGTTTTCAGTCATTGTGAAATCGAATCCGCCATACCGGTTGAAAATTCCTTCATCCAGACTGTCATCAAGGTCCATGTCGCTCTGAACCGTGCTTTTTGTTATTAGAAGGGGGACGTTGTATGTAGTGTCAAGCCCGGGCCAGGTTACTGCGAGATTGTATGTTCCCGCGACCAGCGGAAGGGGTGTGAATGCCTTAAGCCTATGCAAATTCTCAATGGAGATGTCGTTTATGTCTATATATCTTCCTTTTCCTGTCAATATTATTGAAATTGCATCGGGATTTTCAGGGAACTCCAAATTGTAGGTGTTTAAATGGAATTCCTTAGGCGCCGATTTGGGTATGCTGTCAGGCGAAACCCATATTTCGTCTTTCGTTATTTGAAGCGTTTTCCTGTAGAATGTGCTGTTATATATGAATTTGACTTCAACATTGTCTTTTCCCGCAATATCATCTTTGTCGGGATATGCTCGGAACACTTCATCCGTTA
>CAZWVS010000200.1:0-3532 GCA_964636935.1 uncultured Clostridiaceae bacterium | reverse complement strand
GAAAAATGAAGCGCCCGCGCGTCCCCAATATCCGGGGCCTTCGTCACAGCCGCCGTCCTGCGGATAGCTCTCATAGTATTTATCAAGGCTTTCGGCTATTTTATGAAGGGTGTAGTAACGGTGGGCGCTGTTGTGTTCCGTCAGAAGAAGGACAATCAGCACATTGGTGTTTATCCATGGGTTCCAGTTGTTGAGCCTCTCCCGGTAGTCCTTCATGAAACCCATCCACCAGTAGTCCGTGCGGTCCCTGTAGGGATTTATTATCCTTTCATACAGCTCTTTTACCGCCCTGGTGTATATCTGCGGGCTGACCGCATCGAATTCATGCTTGAAAAGATGGCATGCGAAAGCCACGGCGGTTCCCACCTCCGAGGCCATAAGGTCTATTATCTGATTGTCCTTTTCAGGAAGAGGATGCCTGATGTGTGTGTAGCCTCCGAACCAGTTGTGAGCCGGGACGATCCAGCTTGTACTTTCGCAAAAAAGCCAGACCATGTCTATTATAAGGTCGATGAAACGTCCTTTTCTTTCAAAAAGCTCGGCAACCATTGCCCGGTTCAGCACGCGCAAACGTTCTCCGTGGAGGCGCTGATATCCCGTCCTGCTGCCCGTGCGTGCGAAGTCCAGGAAAAGCGACGCCCTTATGGCTGGGAAATCGTAATCCAGGTATCTCCCGGCTTCTTTAATAAAACCGTCCTTGAAATCCCCGGGAAGGGTTTTAATGAAAGCTTCGTCAATTATATCGCTATAGGGATGATATCGATGCGGAAGGCTGTCCTTTAACTGTTCGAGTCTGTCGGCGATCATAGGATCCTCCTTTTGTCATAAGTTATCACAAGGGGGTGACCAAATCAATAGCAAAGTGGGGGCGGACGGAAGTTTTACAAAAAACAGGTCAAAGGTTGTTTGAATTATGGCAAGATGGTAATATTTAGATACGAATATCGGGAGTTGACAGTGCACAACCATAGAATGAAAACCGTCGCCCTGCTTTTGCCGGGGCTCATATTGATTATCACCGCGATCGGTGCCGTATGTGCGGGAGCGAACACCACGGCCGAAGGCGGGATTTCACGCGCAATGCTTTTAACAGCCGCGGTATACCTGGCTTTCACTTCGGCATTGGCCGCTGTTTCGAAAAAGGATGGATTCAATCAAATTGAAAAACAGGTAAAATTCAATTGGCTGCCCTTTGTAATAATATTTGCGGGGCTCGCAATACGTCTCCTGATCGGATACATGGTGACGGGATACGCTACCGACATGGCGTGCTGGACGGCATGGTCGCAGGCTGCTGCGGGAAAAGGCATCTTCGGGATATACACAAGCGGCATATTCATAGATTACCCGCCGGGCTATGTCTATGTGCTCCACCTTCTCGGAAGCATTGCGAACCTGCTGGGCATGGAAGGGTTCACACCGGAATACAACCTGCTTGTGAAACTGCCTTCCATAATCGCCGACATGGTCCTTGTGTATATCATTTACTCGGCGGCGTCCAAAAGGTTCAACACAAAGACGGGAAGCATGCTCGCGCTTTTTTATGCCATAAACCCCCTTGTTATACTGGACTCTGCCGGCTGGGGGCAGGTTGACGGGCTGCTTACCCTTCTGGTTGTATTGTATCTGACGGCATTGAACAAGAAAAAAATAGTTAAGGCTTCCGTGATTTTCACGATAGGGATGCTGGTTAAACCGCAGATGATTTTTTTCGGGCCTGTGCTTGCAGTGGTTTTCATAAAACACATCATGAATTTCGGAATACGCAGGGGGGCTGTGGTTTTCGCCAAAGGCTGCGGACTGTCCGTTGCTTTGTTCATAGCCGCGGTGCTGCCTTTTAGCTCCGGTCAGAGATGGACATGGATTTTCGAAAAGTATTTCGGCGCGGTGGGCAGCTACAATTTCATAACCCTGAATTCGGCGAACATCTACGGGATGCTGGGCATGAACTGGAGGGACTTGACGGTGAAGCCGGAAGGCGTCACGCTTTACATTGTTGCGATAGCGGCAATGATTTTATCAGTCGCAGTGTATTTCGCATTGTCGTTTCTCGATAAAAAAGATTCGAACCTGTTCATGCTTTCTGCCATTCTCATGGCGGGCATATTCGTGCTGGGACCCAAGATGCATGAAAGATACATATTCCCTGTGGCGGCGGTTCTGCTGTTTTCGTATATCTATGAAGGCAATATTCTGGGATTGTCCCTGTCCGGGATGTTCAGCGCCGCGGCCTTTATTAATTCGGCACAGGTCCTTTCTGTCATTTACATACCGGAAAAAGATCCGATTTTCATAATGACATCCCTTATAATGACCCTTCTGTATTTAGTCATGACTGCCCTTTGCGCAAGCGAAATCATTAGAAACAGAAAGAGGGGGAAGCCGGCCTCCCATGATGTGTGAAGCTATTTTAGAGAGGGGATTATCCGGTCTGCGTAATTGGTAAGAATGGTGTCGATACCCTTTTTGACCATCTCCACTGCCGATCGTGCATCATCCTCATAAAACAGATTGTTTATCATTCCGGCTTTCGAAGCCTTCTTAATTATTTCGGGAAGTTTTTCACTGTATTGGTGCTGAACCCGCCTGCAACCGTATACCATTGCGATATCTACTATATCCCGGGTGTCGTCATGGCATTCAAGCATGCATCTTTCTATCTCGGGTGCATATTTCAAACAATGGGCCATTTCTTTCTCCTGGGCGGCGAAATAGACGTATTCCGCTATGTCGTATTTATGTATAAGCTTTTTCAGTTCCTTAACGACAAACCCATCGTCTCCTGATTCATAAACGTGTATGTTCATTATTATACGTCCCCCGAACAGACGGAATATGTCTTCGGGAACGGCGAATCTCACACCGGTCCACCCCATGTAGCGCCCTGCATTCAGTTTCATAAGCTGGTCGAAATCCAAAGACGGGACATCCCCGCTGCCGTCACTCACCCTGTCCACGGACGGGTCATGGCATACAACAATGCGGTTGTCCTTTGTGAGTCTTATGTCGAACTCGATTTCATCGGCTCCCATTGCGACAGCTGCGGCGAATGAGGGCAGGGTGTTTTCAGGAACCAATCCCGAAAGCCCCCTGTGCGCGCAGACCCTTGGATATGTGAATGATGACAACGGTTTGCGCAGGGATGAATTCAGCCTGTACAGGGAGGGGATTCGATAATCCTCGACAATTTTTCTTGCCGGTGTTTCCCCCAGGCCGTGAGCGAGGGGGCGCATTCTCTTTTCAGCCGGATTGAATTCAATGAGGAAAAGACCGTTTCCGGAAGAGGCATCAAGTAGCAGTTCCCCGGTGGGACTTGCGACAAGCGACGATCCTCCGTTTTGTGATCCGGACCCCATTGAATATGAGCATCTTGCAAGATATGAATCCGTGTCCACGGCTCTTGTCATGCATTGGTTCACAATGACATTCCGTGTTTCCGAACGCTGGTATGAAGGTGACAAAATGATGTCCGGCTTACCCTGAGCGAGTTTTTCGAAAAATTCGGCAAAATACATTTCAAAACATACAGCGA
>CAZWVS010000199.1:0-3599 GCA_964636935.1 uncultured Clostridiaceae bacterium | reverse complement strand
ACATCTTCCGAGAGGAAGAACATTGTGTCTCTTCTAAAAGGGATACGCCTTGACATAACCGGGCCGCGCCCGCTTGAAGAGGCCATAGTCACCGCCGGCGGTGTGGATGTGGGACAAATCAATCCCTCCACAATGGAATCAAAAATTGTTAAAGGTCTATATTTCTGCGGCGAGATGATGGATGTGGACGCGGATACGGGCGGATATAACCTTACGATCGCTTTTGCCACAGGTAGACTTGCAGGCTTATCGGTTGTGGAATCTGCCAATTGAACCTCTCATGACTAAAGTCACGGATGTTCTTCACTTAAACATAAAAAAAATTAAAAAAAGTATTGACACACTATAACAGGTAGTGTATTATAACCACTATGGAACATAAACAGATAGTAAACGATAGACTCTAATGAGGTGCAATATGAATATACAATTTAAAAAAGGTGTTCTCGAGCTATGCGTATTGTCCCTGCTTGATCATAAAAACATGTACGGTTATGAGCTTACGAGCAAATTGTCCGATGCGATTTCCATATCGGACGGAACAATATATCCTCTATTGAGGAGATTGAAAAAGGAAGGCTATGTGACGACATACCTGTCCGAATCAAATGAAGGGCCTCCGAGAAAATATTATAAACTTACACTTGAAGGTGAAGGATATAAGGATAATCTGATAGAAGAATGGATAACATTGGGTAAAGGTGTCAACAGATTGATAGAAAGGGGAGCGGACAATGAATAAAAAAGCATTTCTGCATCAGCTGAGAAAAGGATTGAAAGGGATTCCACGGGAAGACCTGGAGGACATATTATATGACTATAGGGAACATATCGAAGCAGCTTTGGAAGAAGGAAGGACCGAGGAGGAAATAACAAAAAAACTCGGTTCGCCCAGAAAGATAGCGAAGCAGCATAAGGCGGAATTCTACTTCAATCAAGCTGAAACCAAGCGAACCGCAGGAAGCAGCATCAGGGCGATAATGGCGGGTGTGGGGCTGAGCTTTTTCAATATAATATTCGTCCTGCCGATCATATTGACCCTTTATGTGGTGCTGATTGCCGTTTTGGGCGCGTTTGTTGGAGTGGTTGTCGCAGGTCTGGGCGTTGCGGTGGGTGGATTCTTCTTCTTCACATTGATACCTGCGATTGCGGTTTTCATGGTGGGAATCGGAATAGCCTGTCTGGGAATGCTGATGGCGATAGCAATAGTGTTGTTGATGAAAGTGTTCACTATGGGAATAGTTGGATATATGAAAGCGAATTTGAAAATAGTCAGAAAAACGGAGGGAATTGAAAATGAATAAAAGAGGAAACGGACTTGTAATAGCGGTTATAGTGTTGGCTGTGGTTTGTGTTGCATTTCTGATCGGGGGATACATGATCCTTTCAGCCTGGGGCGGGGGACTTGCATTTTGGAAAAACCTGCCCGATAGGATTGGGAATGTTGAAAATTACACAATATCCCAAAAACACGAAGTCGATGTCGATGAGTTCACCGAGTTCGAGTTTAGAACGGTCAGTTCCAATATAACCGTAGAGTTCGCCGACACGGATACGGTGACCGCAGAGCTTAACGGAACATACAGAAGCTCGAGGGGACAGGTTAAACTGGTGAAGGAAGAAATCGGGGACAAGGTGAAAATCTATGTGGACTATCCCAAACTCTCCGGAATCTTTTCATGGAACAACACCGGATTAAAGGTGACAATACCAAGAGATATGAGTGAAATGGAATTGGATTTCGGCAGCGTTTCGGGGAATGTCACAATTCCTGAAGGGCTGAATGTTGAAAGCCTTGAAATAGGCACAACTTCGGGAAACGTTCAAATAAACGGAATCGAATGTGTTGATTTCCAGTATGACAACGTGAGTGGAAGACTCGATTTTGTCGGTGATGTCTCGGGTGAAATGGATATGGACAGCGTATCAGGCTATATAAAAGTGAGAGCCGGAGCGGATGTCAAAGAAATGGATGTGCAAACGGTTTCGTCCAATGTTTTCATATGGATTCCCGGCAATACGGACTTTAAATATAACTTTAAAACCGTATCCGGAAGCTTTAACTGTGAATTCCCTGTATTTACGCAGGGTTCGGGAAACCAGAAGGAGGGTTACACGGATGAAAACGCCGGGCTGGACATCAGCGTGAACACTGTTTCAGGGAACCTTACCATTCAGGAACAATAAAAACATATAAAAAAGAGGGTGTCTTTTAAAACAAGGCACCCTTTTTTGACGTCTAGGAATTGTTATCGAAAAACTCCCGATACAGGGCTTTTATTGCTTTTACATGATATTCGTCATCCATACCGAACATTATGCTCACTTTGGAAGAGCCCTGATTCACCATTTTGATGATTATTTCGTTTTTAGCAAGTGCTTTTGCAGCCCTGAAAAGTGTGTCCGGTTTTTTAAGGCAGCCTTCTCCTACGATCATTACAAGCGATTGCCCGTGGGAGATTACTATTTCATCAACATCGAGTTCCTGTTGAATTATGTTTTTTATTTTAGTTTCTTTTTCAGAGGTCAGGTGGTGCTGCCTTACGATTACGGAAAGGTCATCGATTCCTGAAGGCGAATGCTCATAGGGTATGCCTTCCTTTTCCAAAATTTGAAAAACCTTCCTGCCGAAACCTATTTCACGGTTCATCAGGTATTTTCTAATATATATGTTGGAAAAACCGGCGCTTCCCGCGATTCCCGTGACGGGATTCCTTTTGGTTGTATCGATATCGGAACGTATGGTGGTTCCCGGCGCTGATGGATTGTTCGTGTTTTTAATGCTTACGGGTATGCCCCTGTAGTATACGGGGGTGAGGGCTTCTTCGTGAAAGACAGAGAAGCCTGCATATGAAAGCTCCCTCATCTCTTTATATGTAAGGTCCGTTATGGGTTCAGGATTTTCAATAAGATTGGGATTTACGGCGAAAACAGAATCCACGTCGGTGAAGTTCTCATAAAGGTCTGCGTTTACCGCCGCGGCAAGTATTGATCCGCTCACATCGGAGCCGCCTCTGGGGAGGGTGACGATTTCGCCGTTTTGGGAATAACCGAAAAATCCCGGAAACAACCTTATCACAGACCTGTCGTAAAGACGGGACAAATTCTCGTATGATTCGGGAAGGACACTGGCATTTCCGTATTCCTCCGTAAGAAGCAGACCTGCGTCGCCCGGATTGATGTATTCCGCATTGTGTCCTTGCTTTTGCAGGTAGGCGGCAATGAGCTTTGCGCAGTTGTCCTCGCCGGATGCCTTTATACTGTCCATGAACTCGCCTGTGTTGTTTTTGTCCATGAGGCAGCGTTCTTCAAGATCTCTTTCAATGACTTTTATAATACCGTCGCCAAGGCCGAGTCCGGCTGCGATCTCCTTGTAACGTTTCATGACGTTATTATAATCGTAACCGGTGTCATAACCGGACAAATAGGATTCGGCCAGTGAAATGAGAAGGTCTGTCATTTTTATATCGTCTTTATTCCTTTTGCCGGGAGCGGAAACAACAACGAGCTTTCGATCGGGATCAGAAAGAATGATGTCGCACACCTTCATTATCTGTTTTGCGTCCGCAAGGCTGCTGCCTCCGAATTTAGTTACTTTA
>CAZWVS010000198.1:0-3699 GCA_964636935.1 uncultured Clostridiaceae bacterium | reverse complement strand
TAATGAATTCCAAAGCGCCGTAACCGTCCGTGAGCACATGGGAGAATTCAACCGCAATACGCTTTTTATAATAAAGAACTTTATATAAATACCCGTTATAATATAAGGTGTTTATGTTTTCACACGGGGAAGGGGTGTCGTGGTGTATGAACGGGGTTTCCTTGTTTTTCTCCAGATAGTTCCAGAAAAAGCCTTTGCGCAGACTGACATTGTAGTATGGAAAGCGGTTGTAAAGCCTTTCCAACGCCGTTTGAAGCAACGGGGGATCGATCCGCTCGGTGAGCGTGGCCGTTATGCGGAACAAGGTTGTCTGCCTGTCCGATACGATTGCGGGATATATCTTGGCCGAGTTGTCAAGCTTGTACCACTGTTCATCCTGTTGGATTTGATTTGTCATGTAAATCGTCCCTTCAAGGGAATTATATCACAGGCGTATCCGGTCCGGCTTGCTGTTAAGGTTCCGATATATGAATGAACACCTTCAATGGGGCGTCGGCCGCGCATATCAGGCTCAATGGGGTGTCGACCGCGCATATCAGGCTCAATGGGACGAGGGAGTTTCATTTTGCCGGCTTCGACCCCCTATTTGTTGTTGGTTATAAACAGCCGCTTCGAGTCATTGATATGTTCAAGCATGATTTTGGCCTTCTTTTCAAGCTGCCGTGTCAGTTCTGGGCTGAAAAGGAACACATCCTCCTCTTCCGGCGTCCCGGCCATTGTGAGAAAAGTGTCTTCCCGTCCTTCTATGAGTCGGATTATGTGATAGGTGTTGTCTATCTCCGCCCTTGTCACCTCGTCGAACAGCAACTGGTTTTTTTCAGCCTCCATGGGCCACTCTGGACTTATATCCGGTGTCCTTTCGTAATCCGCGGTGTCGACTATGTGTTGAAAACGGATTGCGTTGCGCGCGTTTTCCATAAAGCATGAAAGAAGCTCAAGCCTTTTTGCATACAGGTTGAGTTTTTCTTCGGCGCGGGAGCCTTTTGCAAGGGCCCTTATCCCACCCGTTGCCTTTTCAAACAGGGCCATGGCTTTCCTAAGGGCCATATCCGCTAAAAACACCCCTGAATAGCCCCGTATGAATGAGCTGTTCTGTATGTCGAGCAGGTCTTCGGCATGCTTTTCATCGTTAGCCTGGAATTGATATTTGCTGTAGTAATCCTTTTCGCCGGGAGCAAGTTCGCCGGGAAAAAGCACGAAGGGCCTGTTGAGCCAGCGCTGGTTGACACTGCTGGAAACCAGGCCTTCGAGCCCCGTGTCCGTAAAATGCAATATCCCCTTTTCGGTTTCCGCCCATGCCTCGGTCAATTCATCCGCGCGCTCTTCGCCGGCTATCTCACATGCAAGCTTTCTGATGAGCGCAGTGCGGGCGGCAATGCCGCGCGCCGGATTTTCGTTGAATTCATCCATTAGAAAATGATACTCGTTGAAATCGGTGTCATCGATAGTGGTGATGGATGCGGGAAGATTTGCATAATATGATTTTTCATATTGCTTCAGAAACTCAAAAGGCCGCGCAATGTTTTTCACCGGTTGAAGGGTGTACTCCCAATTCAGGAAAACCTCCGAAGCCAGAGGCCTTCCGTCGCGGGATTTTTTGTTCACCGCCATGTGTTCGGGCAGCGAAGGCCACATTGCGTCCATTTCGTGTTCGGGTTCCTTTATGCCGATATTGCTGTTTATTTCAATCCAAATATCGATTCCGGCATCTCCCGCCCCTTCTTTCAATGCATTTAAAAAGCCTGTCACCCTATCCGATTGAGACCGGTGTTTGCACCATTGGGGACCGTTTTTGCCCGGATAAAGTCCTGAACTCCAGCATATGCCGCCGCCGCTGTCATTTGTGAAAATGTGGAAATATTCGATTTTGGCCGCCCGGCACAATTTTTCCATGGCCTGTTTATACATGGCGAGCACTTCGGGCCGGTCTATGCAGGGGCTGTAATAGGTGTTTCTGGCTCTCCGGGGATGGTCGCATCTGGGTCCCCTCCAGTCGGGGTGGGCTATGTAGACTTCTTCCGGAAGGTAGCAGGGTTCCTTCATATGGAAAGCTCCCTTAAGTCCGAGTTCCTTCAATATCCGGCCCCGTTCCCGGATCAATTCATAATTCCTTGCGGCGTAATCCGCGGGAAGCCATTGTTCCAATTCGGGGGGCACTACGATTTTAAACAAGGATGCCACAAGCATGCCCCAGTTCGGATACGGGTCGTCGGGGCTCCTGTCCCATTGCCAGCGGCTTTTTTCTATTTCGCTAAGCGTTATGTGGGTGGCCCCCGAGGCTTTTGCCTTTACAGCCTTTTCCCTGAATTCCCGCAGGGAATCGCTGCGGAATGTGAAGATATTCATTTTATTGCCACTCATTTGATTCAATCCTCCGGTTTATTTGCCTTGGCCGTTCTAAACGGTGTTTCCTGTCATTATTACTATAATATCATTATATGGTCATATCAATGTAAAAATGAGGGATTGTGTGTTGAAGCCGGAATTAAAGGCGAAAACATATGCTAAAGGCAAGTTTTCATTGAATTTGAAGGACAACCCCGGCACATTATAATATATAATGGTTTCAAGCAACAATAAAGGAGATGCGCAATGGGGAAAAATCTTTCAATTTACGAACCGACGGTCAATTATCTGGAAAATCCGACAGGTATGGATTCAAAACCGTATTTTTCGTGGAAATATAGAAGCGATGAAAAAGGCGCGATGCAAAGGACATACAGGATAAGGGTATTTCTCGGGGACGGGAAGGTTTGGGACAGCGGCAAAGTGGATTCCGAACAAAGCCTGCATGTGGAATATGAAGGGGAACCCCTGATAGCGAGGAAGCGGTATGAGTGGTCGGTTGACATAACCGACAACAAAAACGAAAAGGCATCCTGTGAAGGCGTCTTCTTTGAAACGGGAAAACTTGACGAGGCATGGAACGGGAACTGGATAACCGCCGATTTCGTCAGAAAGCCGGATGCCGCGATGGAAGCGCCGTACTTCAGGAAAAAATTCATATTGGATTCCGAACCGGCGCGCGCAAGGCTGTATGTCTGCGGACTGGGTTACTGCAGAAATTTCATAAACGGTGAAAAATGCGGGGACGACGAACTTTCGCCGGCTTTTACAAGATATGACGGAACCTCGCTGTATATGACATATGACGTCACCGGCAAGGTGGCAAAAGGCGAAAATGTCCTTGCCATGGTGCTGGGCAACGGATGGTACAACTGTTTTGCGGAGGATCCATGGAACACCAGGCAGGCCACATGGCGCGCCGTGCCCAAAATGATAGCGGAGCTGCATGTGGAAACCGAAGATGGCGGGGAGGTCGTCATAGCGACGGATAGGAGCTGGAAATCTTCAAAAGGCCCCATAACATTCAACGGGATAAGAAACGGAGAGTATTATGACGCCAGGCTTGAAATGCCCGGATGGAACACAGCCGGTTTTGACGATTCGGGCTGGGGGGGCGTCTATATAACAAGACCTTCCGGAGGATTGCTGAAGGCCTTTGAAATGCAGCCTATAAGGGCAGTCGCCGAAAAGCGGCCGGTAAGAAAATGGAAAAGCCCTTCGGGAACGTGGATTTTCGACACCGGACAGAACGCATCGGGTGTTGCGCGCATAAAGGTTGAAGGCGAAAAGGGCACACAAATAACTTTGAGGTATTCGGACGTCCTGGAAGATGACAATGTTACGCTGAATCAA
>CAZWVS010000197.1:0-3809 GCA_964636935.1 uncultured Clostridiaceae bacterium | reverse complement strand
CCTTGTCATCAGAAAGCCGGGTATGGATGTCCATTAGCGCGCGCACCTGTCCCGGTTGGACAAATCGTATATTGAAGTCGGGCCCGTCCGAGTCCTGTTTTGCGGTATCCAAATCCGCCATTTCAAGGATTTCCTTCCCGTTGATATGATTTGACAGGCATGACATAATCCACTCCAAGGGGCCGGAAGCGCCGATGACTTTTCCCGGATTGATTCTTCCGGCAATTGTCTTTCCCCTCAAACCCCATCTTATCGCCGCGTTTTCAGGGTTTTTAACATAACCTGTGATAATCAGTTTCTCCCTTGCCCTGGTCAATGCGACATAGAGGATTCTCATTTCTTCAGTTATGTTCTCCTTTTCCGCCTTAACCTGTATGCTCCTTTTGGGAGCGGTGACAAACCAGAATCCGTCTTTGTTATCATAATAGTTCGGACCGAAGCCGAGATCGCGGTCGAAGGTCATCGGATCCCTGCTTTCACCGCGATTGAAATTGCTTCCCTCTCCCGCAAGGATCACAACCGGGAACTCCAGGCCTTTGCTTTTGTGTATGCTCATTATCCTTACAACATCACTGTTTTCTTCGTATGTGGATATACCGTCCCCTCCGTCGTTATCCCTGTGGTTTTTAATATATCTCATAAAGGAAAACAATCCGCTCAATCTGCTCTTGTCGAAATTTCCCGCTATTTCAAACAGCTTCCGTAAATTAGCCTGCCTGGATTTCAACAGGCTTTCAAAAGGTGCCCTGTGGTAATAACCGGTTTCCTGCATGATTTTCCACAACAGCTTATGGACAGGGAAAGCTGCGGCCTCCTCCCTGTATTTGGATATGGTCCGGATTGAATAGTCAATTTTGTTTTCAAGGCTTTCCATCCCCTTGTATCCGGCCATCGCTTCATAATATGAGACGTCGGAGCTGTATGCCCTTATCAAGGCAAGCTCCTTATCTGAAAATCCGAATATGGAGGACCTTAGCACGCTAAGCAACGGGATATCCTGCATAGGGTTGTCGAGCACTTCCAAAAACGAGATCATTACAATGACTTCCCGCTCTTTGAAAAAATCGCTGTCGCTTTCCGCAAAAACAGGTATCCCCATTGATTTCAACTGTTTGACATATTCTTCACCGGAGTTTTTAGGGCTGCGCATGAGAATGGTGATGTCACCGAAGGAAACCGGCCGGCTTGCATGTGAGTTTTTATCTTCGATTAAAAAACCCGAATCGATAAGTTTTTTTATTTCAGCCCCTACTACAGCGGCCTCTTTTTGATTTTTGCCAATGTCATCCGTAAAAAGCTCCCTGTCTTCGCCGTTTACAATCCTTATATCGACGGAATGGCTCTGATCATCAGGTTTTTCATATATCCCGTCACCGGGTTTCAATGCAACATTCTCGTCATAGTCGATTCCACCCGTTTCGATTGTCATTATTTTACCAAAGACATAGTTGGTGAAAGACAATATGTTGGCCCTGCTCCTGTAATTCCTGAAAAGCTCTATTCTCACATCGCGGGATTCCATATCCGTGGAATAGGAAAGGTATTTATCGATGAACAAAGCCGGCATCGCCTGCCTGAATCCGTATATGCTCTGTTTTACATCACCCACCATGAAAACATTTCGCTCTCCCCTGTTTCTGCCTGAGACCGCTTTTATTATCTCATCTTGAATAGGGTTTATATCCTGGTATTCGTCAACGAGGATTTCGTCGAATTTCTCCCTGTACATGCTTCCCGCGTCGGATTTGAGGCATTCAAGCGCATAATGCTCAAGATCGTTGTAATCCAGGATCCCTTTTTTGTTTTTCAGTTTTTTGTATTCGTCGTCGAGTTCAATCGCAATATCGGCGAGACACCCGATCACCGGATGCATTTTATCAATATTTTCAATTATCTGAGAACTTGTGCCGCTGAAAAATTCCATAATCCTCCTGACCCCTTTTTTCGCGGTCTCTCTGGCATCCTTTACGATTGCCCTAAGACCGGGGGCGGCTTCCTTCGCAGCCCTGCCCAGTCGCGGGAAATCAAATCCCAAAAGCGCATTGACACAATCGTCCCAGTTTCCTCTTTCAAATAGCTTCTGCAGGTTTGTGATATTGTTCAGGTCGACTTGAAGTGTTTTCGCATACCCGTCGAAGTCACTGTCTTCAACAATTAGCTGCAATGCGTCTTCAATCTCCGCCATACACTCGTCTATCTTTATGGACCCGTACCGCAGCAGCTGTACACCCCACTGTGTTTTTCCGAAATCAACCCCCTTTACAGAGTACATTGCCGCCTTTTCCATGGCCCATTTCCGGTAATCCGGCATGCTTCTCATGAAATTGTACAAACTTTTGATTAATTCAAAAAGCCTGGCGTCGTCACGGCCGCTTCCGTAACCGTCGACCAGTTCCAAAAAAGCCGGGTCGTCTTTTTCGTATTTTTCATTGATGATATTTTCCAGGGCCTGGTCTGTAAGCAGTGTCGATTCCAACTCGTCGCTTACGGCGAAAGCCGGGTCTATGTCAAGGACATGGTAATTGCTTTTAATGACATCGGAGCAAAATGAGTGAATGGTTGATATCCCCGCCTGCCCGATCAGGGCAAGCTGTTCGCGAAGCCTTCTGTCCGCCGGCGCTTCCTGAACCTTTTTATGCAGCGCCTCCCTTATCCTTTCCTTCATTTCCGCCGCTGCGGCGTTTGTAAAGGTGATGACAAGCATCCTGTCGATGTCGACGGGGTTCTCCTTATCAAGCATCATCCTTATGACACGCTCCACAAGCACCGCTGTTTTTCCGGTTCCCGCGGCCGCCGAAACAATCAGGTTCTTGTTTCTCAATTTTATTGCGTTTTCCTGTTCCTTTGTATAAGCTATGCTACCCATCTTCTCCCCAGTCTATGTCTTCATCGTCTCTCTCTAAAACATGCCTGTATTTACATTCGGGAATCCTTACATCAAAGCCGCAAATCCCCTTGTAATCACAGTAAGTGCAGGCGATGTGCGGTTTCGCATATACAGGTTCAACAGGGTATTCCCCGTCATATATGGCCTGCGTTTTATCAACGACAAGCCTGCTTATGCTCCTGCAGATCCCGTCGATGTCTTCCTCCGACATCACATAGGCGGTCAGCTCTCCGTCTTTGTTGGCTTTAACGGGGATGATCGCGCTTTTTTTGTCGAAATCATCATCCATGGCCTTAACCACATCATCGATTTTCAAGGTGTATCCATCCATCCTTCCGTTATATGTCCTGCTTTCTTCTATTTCCCCTTCCGACACTCCATAGTTCGCTTTTATGGGTTTGTCGTCGGCTGCAAAATAATACATTCCCGCGGGTTTTGTGCCGCTGTGGTTTTTATATGCCATCATATATGCGGCCAGCTGTATGTTCAGGCCTTCTTTTATCTGATATAGCTTCAGTTTCTGCGATGATGATTTATAGTCTATTATCCTGAAAAACTCGTCATCGTTTATTATTGCGGCATCGACCCTGTCGATTCTTCCGTTTAGGAATATTTTTGCTTTCCCCGCCTCGAATGATAATGCTTTAATGGCTCTGTTCCTGCCGAAAGCCGCTTCGAATTCGACTGGTTTGAATTGGCCGGCGTCTATCTGTTTTTTCAATATGAAGAAAGAGTTTACGGCTCTTTTTACGACCCTGTTTCCCAAATGCTTTCTCCTTTGATCCCTTGTGAAAACATTGCTGAGATTCATATCGTAGAAGGCTTTTGTGGCCGTTTGAACACATTTGTCATAATCCGGGCTGATATCTCCGCCATGCTCGTAAACGAGGTTTTTTAGCATTTCGTGAAGCATGGTTCCCAC
>CAZWVS010000196.1:0-3891 GCA_964636935.1 uncultured Clostridiaceae bacterium | reverse complement strand
TTCACACCTTCAATCAACTATTTCATAGAGTTGGTTCGAGTTTTTCTTAGTCGCGTGTTCCGACACTTCCAAAACGCGGATTTTTGTCTTGCCGCCACCGAAGGTTATCTCTATTTCATCGCCCGGCTCCACCTTGGTTGACGCCTTGGCCGTCCTGTTGTTGACGCTGACCCGTCCCGCGTTGCAGGCTTCGCTGGCAATCGTCCTTCTTTTTATCAACCGCGACACCTTCAGATATTTATCAAGTCTCATTTCCATCCCTTTCCTTGGCTTCATCCCAGAATTCATCCAGTTTTTCCAGAGGCGTTTCCTCCATTGTCAATCCGTTCCCGTCACACTTTTCTTCAATGAATTTGAACCTCTTTACAAATCTGGCATTTGTTTCCTGAAGAACGGTCTCCGGCTCTATGTCCATGAACCTGCATGCGTTGACCAGCGAAAACAGGAGGTCTCCCATCTCTTTTTCCATTTCCTCTTTGTTGTTTTCTTTTTTTGCCTTTGCGAATTCGCCTATCTCCTCGAGGACTTTTTCAAGCGCCCCCTCCTTCGAATCCCAGTCGAACCCCGCTTTTGCGGCCCTCTCCTGAATCTTGAGGCTTTTTAAAAGGGCCGGATAGTTGCCGGGTATGCCTTCCATCCTCTGGTGGTGGGATTGTCCTCCTTTTTCGATGTTTTTGATCCTGTCCCAGTTTGCAAGCACCTCTTCGGGGTTGTTTGCTATATCGTCGCCGAAAACATGGGTGTGCCGGCTTATGAGCTTTCTGCTGATTCTGTCGGTCACATCGTCAATGTCGAACCTTTTTTCCTCTTCGGCTATCCGTGCGTGCATCGCAACCTGCAACAGCACATCCCCGAGTTCTTCACAAATTTTGGAATCCTCTTTTGAATTTATGGCGTCCGCAGCTTCGTATGCCTCTTCGATCATATGCCTCTTTAGGCTTTCATGGGTCTGCTCCCTGTCCCAGGGACATCCGTCATCCCCCCTGAGTTTTGCCACGACATCAAGCAGGTCTTCGAATGTATATTTCTCTTTTTTCATTTTCAATCTCCGTCCATGGTTGCTATTATCACACCGGCCACCGCCTTCATAGGCATCTGGCTGTCCATGCTTCTTTTTCTTATCCTGGCATAGGCCTCTTCTTCATCTATTCCCAAAGCCTTCATCAATATGCCCTTTGCCTTTTCAATGATTTTGCGCGATTGAATGTCCTCTTTCAACCTTTCAATCTCTTCTTCGAGCATCTTTATGCCTTTTCTGCTTTTTAGCGCGATTTCAACCGAGTTTACTAAAACCGCCTTGTTCAAAGGTTTTCTTAAGCATATTAAATACGGGTACTCAAAATTCTGTTCAGCATAGTCCTTTTGTATCTGGTTCGCCAGCAGTATTACGGAACCCAGGCCTTCACCGATTATCACCTCTGAAACCTGATAGCCGGTCATATCCCCAAGGTCGTAGTCAAGGATGAGGAGGTCGGGATTTAACATCCGTGCCTTTCTCAGCGTCTCGCTGCCTGAAGCGCAAATATCCGTTGCATTGAAAAAACCTGTCTCCAGCACAACCCCTATCTTCTCGGCCATTTCCCGGGACCGTGCAGAAACGAGTATAACCTCGTTTTTCATCGTACCCTCCGATATATTCTTACAGAATTATATCATATGAAGGGTGTTGTTATGATTTTTTTGCTGTCAGTATGCGGGGGATGCCGCCAAGGTCCCCGTCTATTGAAACAACGGACAGACCGTTGTTTTTTATCAGGTCGGACACTCCGGTCTCCTGGCCCATCCCCAATTCGAGTATGAGATGCCCGCCCTTTTTTAGATGATCCCCGCTTTTTTCGGCAAGGATTCTGTAGAAATGAAGCCCGTCATGTCCGCCGTCTAAAGCGCTTGCGGGCTCGAAAAGCCTTACATCGTCCATCAATGAATCCATATCCCCGCTTTTTATATACGGAGGATTGCATAATATATAGTCATACTCCTTGTTTTCCAGGCTTGAAAACATATCGCTTTGCATAGTGGTGACCCTGTCATCGAGACGATGCTTTTTGATGTTCCCTTTTGCGATTTTTATACAGCCCTCCATCTTGTCCGCCAATACAGCGGTAATGTTCCGGTTGTAATACGCTGCGGATATCCCTATGCATCCGGATCCTGTGCACATATCCAAAAGCTCAATGCCCTTTGTATTTCCTTCAGACAATGAAAGCACCTTCTCCACCATGCCTTCGGTTTCCGGTCTGGGTATCAGCACGGACTCGTCCACAGTGAATTCAAGGGACATGAAATATGCCTTTCCCGTTATGTATGCGACAGGCATGTGATTGGTTCTCTTTTGCAAATAATCGTGAAAAAGTTTTATCCGGTTTTCATCCGGGGTTTCATCTTTGTGGGTATATAGATATGACTTTGTGCAATTTAGGGCTTGTGAAAGAAGCGCAACGGTTTCGCCTAAAGCGTTATCAAAACCCGCTTCATTCAATTTTTGTTCAGCTTCTTTTATGAGTTCGCCAATTACCATTTGTCAGCGTCTTTTTCCTCCGGAAGAACGGCTTCAAAAGCGGTTATAGCCACCTCTATCATTTTGTCATCGGGTTCCTTTGTTGTGAAGTTTTGAAAGAAAAGACCCGGCGCGCTGATTATTTTCGAGAAAACACCTTCCGTCTTGCCGGCGAGTTTGATCAATTCATACGAAATCCCGGCTACAACCGGAATCAGCAGAATCCTTGCCAGCAGGTTCATCCATATGGAATTCCATCCGGTGAATGAAAACACAAGCACACTTATGACAATCACTATGAACAGGAATGATGTGCCGCATCTTCTGTGGCGGGTCGAATACTTTCTGACGTTTTCAACTGTAAGCTCTTCCCCGCTTTCATAACAGCTTATTGTCTTGTGCTCCGCCCCGTGATACATCCAGACCCTTCTTATGTCCTTCATCTTGGAAATCAGCACGACATATGCGAAGAAAATAGCTATTCTAAGCAGTCCCTCGATCAGATTGTTCAATATCACATTTCCGGTTTCAAAAAATCCCGCTATCAGGTTCGGCAATAGTATGAACAGGCCCACGGAAAAAAACAAGGCCACCACGACACTGAAATATATAACAATATCAAATGCCTTATCTCCGAACATTTTTTCAAGAAATGCTTCGAATTTCGATTCTTTTTCCTTTGGTTGTTCCGAATCCTCTTCTTCGTCAAAGAACGAGGCCGCATGCATGAGCGCCTTGATACCGTGTACCATCTGCGCAAATATGCCGTGCACACCCCTGATCAAAGGGATCTTCCTGATTTTTTTATTGTTGGGAAGGGGCTCTACGTTTAAATCTATCTCCCCGTCAGGCTTCCTGACGGCTACCGATTTTTTTTCAGGCCCTAGCATCATTATCCCTTCAAGAAGGGCCATGCCGCCTATGCTGGTTTTTTTAGCCATATCAACCTCTAATAAAAAAGGCCTTTCAACAGGCCTTTGATATTTATTTCATTCCGTATTTCTTCTTGAATTTATCAACCCTGCCGCCGCTGTCTATCAGCTTTTGCTTGCCTGTATAGAAGGGATGGCATTCCGAGCATATTTCAACATTGATCTCCTCTTTGGTAGATCCTGTTTCAAATGTATTTCCGCACGCACAGTGCACTGTGGCTTTTACGTATTTAGGATGTATTCCCTGCTTCATCCTCTCACCTCTTTCATTATGCATTCACCGCCGGATACCGGATTTATCCGGTAACGCAAGGGGTATTATACCACACCGGTTTTTCCATTACAAGATATTTTTACAGCCGTATCGCTCGTCTTCTGAACCGCAAGTGATAATGTCTCGATATACCGCAAGAGAAAATGTCCCAAAACAATTGGTGTAAAATATGTTTCGAACTGCTTTAT
>CAZWVS010000195.1:0-3905 GCA_964636935.1 uncultured Clostridiaceae bacterium | reverse complement strand
TATATTCGCATATTCGAGGGCACCCTTAAATTGAATCAGATGGTTAAGATGATGAATACGGGGGTCAAACATCAGGTAAATGAGCTGGGATATTTGAAGCCCGGTGGGTTTATCCCCACTGATGAGTTGAAAGCCGGCGAAGTCGGTTACTTTACAGCAAGTATAAAAAATGTGAGTGAAACGCGGGTAGGGGACACTGTGACATCTGCTGAAAATCCTGCGGATAAACCCTGGCCCGGATATAAGGAAGCACTTCCCATGGTTTTTTGCGGTATATATCCGGCTGACGGCGCAAGATATGAAGATTTGAGGGATGCCTTGGAAAAACTTCATCTGAATGACGCTTCGCTGCTTTATGAACCGGAATCCAGCGTAGCGTTAGGATTCGGGTTCAGATGTGGATTTCTTGGACTGCTTCACATGGAGATAATACAAGAGAGACTCGAAAGGGAGTATGACCTGGATCTTGTTACAACCGCGCCCAGTGTTATTTATAGAATAAAAAAAACGGACGGTACAACAATCAAAGTCGACAATCCGGCCAACATGCCTGAAATCGGCGATATCGAAATGATGGAGGAACCGATAGCGCATGCAAGCATAATCGTACCAAGCGAATATCTCGGAAACATAATGGATTTATGCGTTGAGAGAAGGGGCGCGTTTATAGACATGGTTTATCTGGATGAAACAAGAGTCAAGTTGAACTATGATATTCCACTGAACGAAATAGTTTACGATTTCTTTGATGCCTTGAAATCAAGATCGAAGGGTTACGCCTCTTTAGACTACGAAGTAACCGGCTACAAACAATCTAAGCTCGTTAAACTCGATGTGCTGCTAAACGGTGAAAAAATTGACGCACTTTCATTTATTGTCCATGAATCAAAAGCTTATGCAAGGGGAAGAAGAATTGCTGAAAAGCTAAAAGAAAACATACCCAGACACCAGTTTGAGATACCTGTTCAGGCCTGTATTGGCGGCAAGGTAATTGCAAGGGAAACCGTGCGGGCTTACAGGAAAGACGTCCTGTCCAAATGCTACGGCGGTGATATATCAAGAAAAAAGAAACTCCTGGCAAAACAGAAGGAGGGCAAGAAAAGAATGCGCTCACTTGGCAACGTGGAAGTTCCACAAGAGGCATTCATGAGCGTTCTTAAACTTGACACGTAAGTAAGATGAAGGATTTGAGACTATACATACACATACCGTTTTGCAAGCAAAGGTGTGCATATTGTGATTTTGTAACCTATGCCGATAAATCATATCTGATAGACAACTACTTCAAGGCAATAAATACGGAAATAGCGCTATATGGAGACAAAATAAGCAAAGCCGACATAAAAAGCGTATTCTTCGGCGGCGGCACCCCCTCATACCCGCCTTCCGATTATATTAAGGGCACCCTTGAAAAAATAAACATAAGCGAAGAAGCTGAAATATCGATAGAAGCCAACCCTGGAACTGTCAATCTTGAAAAATTGCAAAAATACAGGGCAGCCGGAATTAACCGGATAAGCTTGGGTGTGCAGTCATTCAACAATGACATCCTAGCCGTAATGGGCAGGATACATGACCGGGCTACTGCAATCAGAAACATAGGGGAGGTTTTCCGGGCGGGATTTGAAAATGTCGGCATAGACCTTATGTTCGGATACCCTATGCAGACAGAAGAAATGTTTCGCACAAGCTTGGAAACCGCTGTTGAGCTGGGTGTTAAGCATATATCCTGTTACAGTCTCAAAATAGAAGAAAACACAGCATTGGCAAGCATGATTAAAAATGGCGTGTTAAGGGAAGTCGACGACGAGACAGATAGAAACATGTACGAAGCGGCTAAAGAGATATTGAAAAAGAATGGATACAGGCAATACGAAATATCGAACTTTGCGAAACCTGGATTTGCGTGTAAACACAATATAGGTTATTGGCAACTTGATGAATATATCGGGATTGGTGTGGCTGCGCACTCGTATTATGGCGGCAGAAGATATTCAAACACAGAAAATCCCAGCAAATATATAAGAAGCCTCAATAAATATGTGATTCCCGAGGAAAATTCAGAGAAAATTGATGAAAAAGAAAGTATAAAGGAATATATAATACTGGGTCTTAGGATGACCGATGGCATTACTGCCGAAGATTTTAAACAAAGATACGGTAAGGATATTTTCTCCTGCTACGGACCTGAAATAACAGAGTGCATGGAAGAGAATCTTCTTGAATCTGCAAATGGTAAAATAAGACTCACAAAAACAGGCATGGATCTGGCGAATCAGGTCTTTCTTCGTTTCATATAAATAACACAAAAAACGCAGCATACCAAAATCCAGGGCACCCTTTAAATTTTTTCATGATAAAAATTGACATATAATATCATAATGTGGTAATATTTGACATGTAGAAAGGGTGATATTATGAACTGTATAAGAGAAAAAAGCAAAAAAGGCGAATACCATGTCATTTTGAATTTTATTAAGGAATTAACAGTATTTTCTGAAAAAATTGAACGACAGGAAATGATTCGCATATTAATGATTGTCATGAAAAAAATGAACTGTAAGATATATGCCCATGCCATCATGCTCAATCATGTGCATCTTATAATAAAAGAAGGGGAGGAAAGAAAGTTATCTTCAATCGTAATAAGCATTTCCACACGATTCGCAAAATTTTATAATCGACACCACGAACGAAAAGGGCGGGTGTTTAGCAGAAGATACAACAGCAGGCCGGTCAATGATGATAGATATTTCTTTACGCTAATAAGATACATAATAAGAAACCCGGTAAAAGCCGGTTTGATAAATAATCCTTGGGACTATGAATGGTCATCTGCTAAAAACTATCTGAAAAGGGACGGGCCTTTTTTCTATAAGGAAGTCTTGGATCGGTACCATAAGTTTTTCTTTGATGCAATAATCAGTTTTGAGGAATTTATAGGAAAGCCCGGGGATGACAAGTTGATTCTTGATATCGAGAAAAAGCGATATTATGAAAAAGAGGCGAGAGAAATATACAAAAATGAATTGAGGCAGATTGGAATAGAAAATCTAAAAGCCCATCCTGTTTTGAAAGAAAGAAAAAACGCCCTGCTGAGACTGAGACAAATTGGGATAACATTTGTTCAAATGAAATATTTCAGCGGTATGAGCATCTCCGATTTAAAAAGTTTAATATATGCAAGATCCTGAAAGTTAAAAATATAAAAAAGCTAAGGGACCGGCTGTTTCCGTATATCAAAAACACGGAACAATTGATTGTGAGCATAAATGTGAGCAACAATTTCAGTTATTTTGCAATTCTCTTTTATAAAACCCGAACAAGTCCATAATGTAACAAGGAATCGGATAAGAACGGATATTTAAACAACTAACCACAACCATGTTTTTAAAAGGTTGCCCTAAAAACCATTGAACGGTTATTCAAGGCTGCCCTATTGATTTGGATTTAGGTATTGACAAAAAGAGCTATGGATGGTATCTTTTTTTATATGTAGCACACTTTGAGCGTGAGTGCTAAAGGATGAATTTATGAAGCTTAGGACCCTTGCCATATTGAAGGCAATCATCGAGGAATACATCAACAACGCAGAGCCGGTGGGCTCTAAAACCGTTGCCAGCAAATATGATTTCGGTGTAAGCCCAGCTACTATAAGGAATGAAATGGCATTGCTCGAAGAAATGGGTTTTATTGAATCACCGCACACATCGGCAGGCAGGGTGCCGTTGGAAAAAGCGTACAGATTATATGTAAATACAATCATTGACGAAAGTCTGAGCGACTTCAAGGATGAATTCCTTCAGTCGTCCAGCCTCCTCGAACCGGATTCATTCAGGAAGCTCATTGAAAGTGTATCCAGGGAGGTTTCCTCATACACCCATTACGCATCCGTTGCGATGATA